>DATKNH010000166.1 GCA_035541455.1 Syntrophorhabdales bacterium | reverse complement strand
TGGTCAGTTCTTTGGATTTGAGGGAATTACTGCAGACGAGCTCGGCAAAGTCGCCTGTCTTGTGGGCCGGTGTACTGCGCCGCGGCCGCATTTCGTAGAGCACTACATCGATGCCTCGGGTTACCAGCTGGTACGCAGCCTCCGTGCCTGCAAGGCCGGCGCCTACGACCGTGACTTCCAACCGCAGTCCTTCCGAAGACAGAACGTGCTTCCCCGGGAGCCGAAGACGACCGGCGCCCCGCAACTGGGACATTCGCCCGCCTTTGGCGTCGAGCTGGTCGTAAACGTGCATTCGGGGTATCTGCTGCAGCCGTAAAATTTCCTCTTCTTCTTCGAGACCCGCTCCACCAGTTCTCCGGTACAGCCCTCGAGCGGGCACTGAAATCCGAGGGACATGGATTTTGTGAACTTGCAGTTGGGATAAGTGCTGCACGCTATGAAACGACCGAACCTGCCTGTCTTCTCCACAAGGTTGCCCCCGCAGTTCGGGCAAACCCCGTGAAAAGTTTCTTCAACAACGCTTATCTTTCCGTCCTTATCCACTTCCACGTTCTTCTTGTTCTTGCATTCCGGACGGCCGGTGCACACCAGATACTCGCCGTTTCTGCCCCACCGCAGCACCATCGGTTTCCCGCACTTGTCGCAGATGATGTCGGTCGGCCGCTCTTCCTTTTTCAGGTTTTTCATCTCTTTCTTTGCCGCCGACATCTCTTCCTTGAACACCGAATAGAACTCGTTCAGTTCGGCAATCCAGTCCTTTTCCTTTTCCTCAATCTGATCCAGGCCTTCTTCCATCTTAGCAGTGAAATCATAATCGACGATCCTCGGAAAAGAATGCGTGAGCAGACTGTTGACCGTTCTCCCGAGAGGCGTCACCATGAGCCTTCCCCTGTCTCTCCTCACGTACTCGCGCTCCTGAATCGTGCCCACGGTTGCGGCATACGTGGAAGGTCTGCCTATGCCCTTTGCTTCAAGCGTCTTGATCAACGACGCCTCTGTGAAATAGGGCGGCGGATTGGTGAAGTGCTGACGACCCGAGAGGTTCGTGAGGCTCACCGCTTCACCCTCCCGCATCTCCGGAAGTATCCTGCTCTCTTCGTCTTCGGACTTATCCTCTTCGTAGAGTTTTGTGTAGCCGTCAAAGAGAATGGTGGAACCCCTGGCTACGAAGAGGTAGTCGCCGCCTGCAACGTCTACGGATTTCAGCTGCAGTCTCAGGCGCGCCATCTGCGACGCCACAAATCTCTTCCAGATCAAATCGTACAACATGAAAAGATCCTTCTCCAGGAAGGGCTTCACGCGCTCCGGGTCGAGCGTCACGTCCGAGGGCCGTATGCCCTCGTGGGCGTCCTGCGCCGCACGGTTGTTCTTGAAGAAATTCGGTTTCTCAGGAACATACCCGGGCCCGAATTGACTGCCTATCAACTTCCGGACCTCTCCCAGCGCTTCATGAGAGACGCGCACTGAATCGGTCCTCATGTAAGTGATCAATCCCGTGGTCGTGCCCTCTCCGAGATCGACGCCCTCGTAGAGTTTCTGCGCGATAAGCATGGTCTTTGATGGTGAAAAGCGCAGCTTTCTTGAGGCCTCCTGCTGCAGGCTGCTCGTCTTGAAAACAGGCTGCGGCATAATGGCCCGCTCTTTCTCTTCTATCCCGGTGATCGTATAGGACTTACTCGCTGCTTCCGCCTTAAACCTGTCGGCTTCCTGCTTCGAGGGTATTTTTATTTTTTCGTCACCGATCTTCTCTAGTTTCGCCTCGAATGTCTCGCCGGAAGCAAGCGTGAACAGGCCTTCTATGCTCCAGTATTCCTCTTTGACAAAAGCGTCAATCTCATCCTGCCGCTCGCAGACAAGCTTCAGCGCCACAGACTGCACCCGGCCCGCAGACAGACCGTATTTCACCCGCTCCCAGAGCAGCGGACTGATCTGATAACCCACCAGCCGGTCAAGAATACGCCGCGTCTTTTGTGCTTCGTACTTCGATTCGTCCAGATCCTGCGGAGATTTTATGGCTTCGACCACTGCCTTTTTTGTGATCTCATTGAAGAGGACTCTCTTTACCGGCTTCTTCTTGCCCACCACCTCTGCTACGTGAAAGGCGATCGCCTCCCCTTCCCGGTCGGGGTCTGAGCCGATGTAGATTCTGTCCGCTTCCGCGCTTGCTTTTTTGAGGGTGTCGACGACTTTCGATTTGCCCTTAATCAGCCCGAAGTGTGGCTTGAAGCTGTCGTCCACGTCCACACCCATTTTGCTCTTGGGCAGGTCCTTGATGTGGCCGTAGGTAGCCTTGATCGTAAATTCCTTACCCAGGAACTTCGAAAGTGTCTTCACCTTTGTCGGTGATTCAACTATCAATAACGATTTTGCTGATGACTTTGCCATACGCCCTTCACACCTTCCTTAGGTAGAAACCTCCCGGCAGGGGCCGGATGAGGTCCTTCATCTCGAGTCTCGTCAGCAGAGGCAAAAGATGCTTCATCTCCCTGCCGCTCTTTTCTGCAAGCTCATCCACGTGAATCCTGTTAAGACCCATCAGGCCATAAATATAATCTTCATCCTCGTCCATCTCAAGTCGATGATCCTTTTCCAATGAAAGACCGGGGAAGCATGACGTGATGATATCTTCCATGCCTTCCACAAGCTTGGCCCCCTGCTTGATAAGGCTGTTGGCGCCTTTATACTCCTCGTCGAAGACCCTGCCCGGCACCGCGAGCACCTCACGATTGTACTCAAGGGCAAGCCTCGCCGTGATGAGCGAACCGCTTCTTGAGGTTGCCTCGATGACCAGCACGCCCTTCGACAGGCCCGCAATGATGCGGTTTCTAGCAGGAAAATTGCGCGGCAGGGGTGCCTCTCCCAGCGCATACTCGGTGAGAAGAAGCCCTTTAGCCTCGATCTCTGCGTAAAGATGCTTGTTTTCCGCGGGGTAGCAGATGTCGATGCCGCATCCGAAAACAGCTACCGTGCCGCCTTTTCCTTTCAAAGCGCCCCTGTGGGCAGACGAATCGACGCCTCTCGCAAAACCACTGACCACGGTAACGCCCAGCGACGACAGCGTTTCGGCGATCCGTTCCGCCAGGTTTATGCCTTCATAGGTGGCTTTCCTCGATCCCACAATGGCAATCGTCTGATCCTGAATAGGGAGTCGACCCTTCAAGTAGAGCACCAGCGGAGGATCAGGGATGCTCTTGAGTTGCAGGGGATAGAGAGCGTCGCGCAGCGTGACAGTCCGCACGCCCAGTTTGTCGAGCTTCGTCAGTTCATTCTCTATTTTTCCGAGGCCTTTAAAAGACCGGCATCGCTCCGTGAGTTTCGGGTCATCGATCGTTGCCTTTCCTTCAAAAAGCGACGCAACGCGCTCCGCTCCCTCGATGAGTTCCTTTTTTCTTATATAAGGTATGCCCGGCATTCGCGCCAGGCCGAGCGTAGCTACGATCTCATCCATAAAGTGACCAGGAACCTGTTTTATCTATTTCCTGTCTTCCTCAACCTCAACCTGCTTTATCTTTTTCCTATCTCTCACTCGTCCCGTACTTGAAGCGGCCGAAGTAGAATGAGCCGAGCCCGTAGAGCTCGCGTTGCAGGCCCGTGCGCGAGAATTCGTTTGCCCACCATTTTTCTCTCTTGAAATAGGACACCGTTGCCGGCTTCACCAGGAAAATGATTTTTTCCTTCTCGCCACCCGAATCATAAAGCACATGGTATCTCTCCGACGCATACTCGGGTACGATCAGGATGACCCTTTTGGCGCCCGCGTGGGCCAGTGTTTCTTTCACCTTGGCAACGGAAGCCTTGTCGTCGACACGTATCTCCAGTCCTTTCACCACGTCTTCCTTGACGCCCCGCGCTTTCGCCATCCTCGCCACAATCTCTTTCACGCTCATGCCCAGAACCTGATCGTCCTCAACGTACACGATCTTTCCGTTACCCGCCCAGAATTCCCTGAACGCCTCCTGATAGAGCTCACCGTTCCTGTCTTCCATGAATCGCGGCACGAGAATCACATCAGACGGGACAATCTTGTCCTCATAGACAAGCAGGCCCGTGAGCACCCTGAGCGAGAAAGGATGCACGAGGAGCGCGGCCAGCACCAGAAATAGGATCACCACGAATAAAAGGCAGCCGCAGCCGACTTTTCCTGCCTTGCTACCAGTCGTCATCCGCCTTCACCACCATTGTCCTGCACAGGATATCGTGTAATGCCCGCCCCCTGAAAAGAAATGCCATCACGAAGCCGAGGAAAAACGGCAATGCAGAAAGAGCGTAACAGATGCACCGCAGAAACGCCCGGATCTTGCCCGGATTCTCCCCGCGGGTTGTGACGACACGAATGCCGAAAATAGCTTTGCCGATGGTCTGCTCTCCGTCGGCAGTGAGAGACGTGAAGTAGTAAAGTACCACAAAAAGGAACGCAAGGGACAGTACCGGCGAAAATCCGGATAGTTTTGCCGAAAGAACGCTGAATGAGCTCGGCCGTATCCAGGGCATGTGGCCGAGAATGGCCGCCGTAAAGAAAAGAAACTGCACAAGTATGAGGAAGAGGACATCGGTAATGAAGGCAAAGAGCCTTGCGAATACTGACGCTCTGTTCATCTCATGTTCAGTTCGTAGAAAATAATGGAAAGCACCACAAGCGGCGTTGTCTCCGTCCTGAGGATGTTCTCGCCCAGGGTCAGCGGCGTGAAGTTCTGCTCGGTCAACCACGCGACCTCTCCTTCCTCGAAACCGCCTTCCGGTCCCACCGCCACGCATATCTCTCCCTTGACCTCGAGATTGATCACACTGCGGATGGTCTGTTCCCGCTCCTTTTCATACAACACCCACCTGTGTTTGAAGCGCTCCAGATCCGAAACGATGCCCCGCAGCGGAATGGGCTCCGCAACCTCGGGCACCGAGAAGCGGCCGCACTGGCGTGACGCTTCGATACAGATCTTTCTCCAGCGGTCCGGCTTGACCACGTGCCCGTTGTCTACCTTGATAACTGTTCTCTTGAAGAGCGTGGGCACTATGCGCTCCACACCCAGTTCGGTTGCCTTTTCAACGAGCCAATCCATTCGCGGGCCTTTAATGGGGCTGACAAAGAGCGTTACCTTCGGCCTCTTTTCCTCGGGATGGTGCACCACATCCACCACCTGCATGTAAAGCTCTTTGCCCTTCGTGCCACTCACGACGCAGCGATAGAGATATCCCTTCCCGTCGATAAGATCGACGCGCTCGCCGACTTCTTTCCTGAGGACACTGACAATGTACTTCTGGTACGGTCCCGTGACCACCACCATACCATTTTTCATTTTGAGCTTGTCCACAAAGATCCTTCTTGTTTCCATGGTTCACCTTTCAGGAATCTTGTAATACCGTGATTCAAAGAGCTTATGGTACTGTGTCCACGTCTCGTCATCCATGTTCTCTTGCATATGCTCTCTCACGCCGACAACCTTGGCGTCGAGATTATCGAGGTAATGTATGACCAGCGCTTCAAGGCACATGGGCTTCTTGGGGGACCCCCATTCAGCCTCGCCGTGATGGCTCAATATAATATGTTTGATGACGTCGCCGAGGTAGACAGGGAAGTCGTCAATGGCCGCAATCAGGCCATCGCACATCATAATGCCGATGGTTATGTGGCCGAGGAGCCTCCCTTTGTCCGAATAACCGAACCCGCCCTTGACCTTCAGTTCCTCCACTTTCCCGATGTCGTGCAGAAGACTTCCGGTCACGAGCAGGTCTTCGTCCGTTCCGGTCAACGGCGCGATCCCTTTTGCCATGACCGCGAGATTGACAGAGTGCTCGAGCAGGCCTCTGAGGTACGCGTGATGGATGCCTACGGAAGCGGGAAAATAGAAGAACTTTTCCAGAAGATCTTTCCTCTTGCCCAGTTGATCAAACAGGGCCCTGAGATGAGGATTCTTCATCCCTGAGACAAGATCGTAAAAGCTCTTCTGAAGCTCGCCGCTGGCAGCGCTGCTCTCGGGATAGAATTCTTTCAGTTCATCCGGTGCAAGCTCCTGATCAACTTTCCGGATGCTCGTGACGTTGAGCTGAAGCGTCTCCTGGTACATTCTTGCCTTCGATTCCACGTAGACCAGATCATTGCGGTCGAAGAGCGCGCCCAATTCGTCTGCTTTTTCCCAGACCCTCGCCTCTACGGAACCTGTCCGGTCTTTCAAAAGGAGGGTCATATATTTCGTGTTGTTCTTGCTGAGGTAGGTACCCTTCCGTACTACGATGAAGTAATCGTTGACTTCTGCGTCACGAGTCAGGTCTTTTACAAAGAGCCGTTTCACCGATTCCTCATCCGCGGCCTGAACGACTTATCTGGGGTCGCTCCCATGGGCCCTCTTCACCTTCTGTATGAATTCCTGCAGCTTCTTTTCATAACCGCGCGCCGTGGGATGGTAATAGGTCCTGCCGCGCAGTTTATCCGGCATGTATTCCTGCTCTACGATGGCGTCTTCGTAATCGTGAGGGTAAAGATACCCGCGGGCATACCCGAGCTCTTTCATCAGTCTGGTGGGCGCATTGCGAAGATGAAGAGGAACGGGGCATTCCGGGAAATCGCGCACATCCTGTTCCGCCTGCCCGTACGCGGTGTAGACCGCATTGCTCTTCTCCGCGCACGCGAGATAGACCGCTGCCTGCGCAAGGGAGAGGTACCCTTCCGGCGGACCGATGAAGTTGTAGGCCTCCATGCACGACATGGCAAGCGTCAGCGCAAAGGGGTCGGCATTACCTACGTCCTCCGAGGCAAACCTGACCATGCGCCTCGCTATGAAGAGCGGATCCTCGCCTGCCTCTATCATGCGCGCAAGCCAGTAAAGAGATGCATCCGGATCAGATCCCCTGAGGCTTTTGTGCAAGGCGCTTATCAGGTCGTAATGGTACTCACCCTTCTTGTCGTAGATCAGTACCTTCTTCTGATACCCTTCCTTCAGCATCTCCTGATCGATCACCGGAGCATTCGGGTTCCGCTGGCACGCCATCTTGTAGCAGACTTCCAGCAGGTTGAGCGCTTTCCTCGCATCTCCCATGGCCAGCGTACAGAGCTCTTCCAGCACGCCATCGCCGATCTTCGGCGGAAGGGCGGCAAGTTCGCTGTCCTCCTTGAGCGCCCTTCTCACTATCGTCTGGACATCCTTGTCGGTGAGGGCGTTCAGTGTCACCACTCTCATGCGTGAGATGAGAGGGGCAATGATTTCAAAGGAAGGGTTCTCCGTCGTGGCGCCGATCAGTATGATCTCACCGCTCTCAACGCAGGGAAGGAACGTGTCCTGCTGCAGTTTGTTGAAGCGGTGGAATTCGTCTATGAAGAGGATCAGCTTCTGGTGCTTCGATTTCTGGATGACTTCCTTCACTTCTTTGATGCCGATGGTGACGGCGCTGAGCGCAACGAAGGGCAGGTGCAGGGCCTTCCCGATCAAAAAACCCAGGCTGGTTTTTCCTGTCCCCGAGGGGCCCCAGAATATGAGGCTCGGGACATCCTGCCGGTCGAGCAGGGACTTCAGAAGCTTACCCTCGCCCATGAGATGTTCCTGCCCCACAAACTCATCGAGGCTCCTGGGCCGCATCCTGTCGGCGAGCGGCTTTCTTACCTCTTTCCGTACGACTTCTTTGTCGAACAGCTCCATGAGCGCCTACACTATACCAGCTTACGGTGCCTTTTTCCATTTGCGTACCGACCAGAGCGATTCTCTTATCACGGGTAAAGTACGGATAGGGGCTACGATAAGAGCGGATGACCATTTCTTTGACCGCCTGTCTGATAGAGCGACACAGTCGGTCAACCCGCAGCCCTGCGGGGTAGGCGTGTTTATTGACACCTTCGCGGAGCGACGGAGTGTGCACAGCATCGACGTTCTATCGCGATGCTGTGCACAAGTACATTCATCTGCGACTATCTCTCTTGATTTTATCCGCATTTATCTGTTTCTTTGCGGTTTTCGTTGTATAGTAATCATATGAACAAACCTGGTGCTCATACGATAGTTGACTTCACTCTCATCTCGAATCCGATCGGACCGTCAAACAAGGCGCGCCATGCCATGCGCAAAGCGGTACGATCGGTTGACCGGCTGCCGCAGACCAGCTTTCTTACACACTACCTCGCGAAGACAGAGGGCATAACAGAACAAGAGATCCTTCTCGGGCACGGTGCTTCGCACCTTTTCACTCTCCTCGTGAGAGCCGAGCGCGTGCAAAGCATACTGCTGCCGACGCCCGCTCCGCGCGTCTACGAGGAGATGCTCAGAAAAGCGGGAGTGGCCGTACGTCCTTTTATGCTCGATTCAGACAAAGGATTCCGAATCGACGTTGAAGAATTCAAGAAAAGCTGGCGCGACGTGGACGCCGCAGTGGTCCTGAATCCCCACTGCCCGACCGGAGTGAACCTGACAGAGGAGTCCGTCGCGGACCTGATCCAGACCGCTGCCGAACACGACAGGCTGCTCATACTGGACGAGACACTGAGGGACTTTACGGGTAATCCGTCGCCGGCAAAACACGTGGTAGCTGCACCCAATGCGATCATCCTCAGGAGTTTCTCCACCTATCACGCGCTCGCAGGGCTGCGGCTGGGCTATGCGATCGGCCACCAGGCGCTGCTGCCGCGGCTCAGGGGTCTTCTCGAGCCCTGGCCTGTCAACGCTCTCGCTCCGGCTGCTGCGCTCGCATCACTGAGAGACAAAGGGTATCGCAAAAGAACAGCGCTGTTCTTGTCCGCAGAAGCAGAGTACGCCCGAAAGAAAGTCGAGCAGCTGGAGGGCGCTGCGCCTATTGCAACGCCGTGGGGGTTCCTCATCCGGATCCAGCATTCCGCTGCGGACCTGAGCAATCTTCTTGTTCAGAGGGGAATTCTCGTCGAACACTACAGCGATGCGCAGGGCAACCAGTATCTCTCATTCCCTTCCCGATCTCACGCTCAGAATGCTCGCTTCCTCCGCAGCCTGGGATGGATAGTAAAAGTGGTAAACACGATGGCGCCCGGGGGAGCAACTCGCTGAGTCGCGCACGATATAGCTGCACAGACCGCAGCGTGGGTTCCGCGAATTTCTTCTGATCTTGTGCTGTAACGCGAAGGATGAGGTGGCATCGCGAGCGGCGGGGATACGCTCCGCTAACCGATCTCCCGCCAGGTGGGATAGGCTTTCAGGGCGTCGGCCAGATCCGCCTCCCTCGCCCCAATTTGCCGACAGTACTCCAAGATGAGTCGCCAGCGCGGCGCCGCCGCTAGTATGGTGGCTCGCGTAACCATGTCGTCAGGTCCGAGGACGCCGAAGAACGCCTGCAGCTTGTGGGACGTTATTTCGCTGAGAACCTGACCCAGGCGCTCCCGATCACCCGCCCCCCTCGCCGCATCGTACAGTCTAGAGATAACGCTCGCCACCTCATCAGGTAGCAACTCAGACAGCACCCCGGCAGCGCTGAGGGCCCGGTCCACCGAGTCCCTATCGTCGGTTCGAAGCACGATATGGTGGGAGCCTTCGTCGGGCATGACATATATCCCAGGGCGCGTTGACGAGCGGAAGCACCTCCGCGCCAAACTCACCGTGGCCAGATGGTGGATGATCGCAGCCAACCCCCCGTCCCTAAGATGTTGCCGAACGCCCCGGCTCTTCCCGTAAAGAAGCAACTCGCAGAAGACCCATCGTCTTATAAACAGGGGCGGGTCCCCGTACACGACGTATGGCCTAGCTGCCGAGAAGAGTTGACCTATCCGCTCGAGGACAGCCGCCTCCGGT
>DATKNH010000165.1 GCA_035541455.1 Syntrophorhabdales bacterium | reverse complement strand
GCCCGGCGTTATGCCGTTGTATTTGTTAAAAGCAGCGCTGTCTCCCCAGTTCTGCCCGGTAATCGCCCTGCCGCCCAGCCAGAGGTTGCCCGAGTATGGGTTGTTGGTGGTGTCCTCTGCATACGCGTAGGAGAAGAGGAGCAGACTGATTATGCAAGCAAGTGTGATTTTTGTTTTCATCGTCATCCTCCTATCGTACGAAGAAATCGCCGCCCGGCGACTGGATGGCGTTGCTGCCGTGGATATTATTGTGACAGTTGAGGCAGGAGCGGCCAAAAGCCTTGTTGCTCGCCGTACCGCCAATCCTTCCGCCCGAGAACAGAGTCTCGTTGCTGTAGCGGGTACCCGGGTGGCGCGTTGCATCGTGGCAGCCCTGGCACAGGTTAGGGACCTTTTCAGTGAGGAGCATCACGTGGACACCGCCATGCGGCTGATGACAATATGCGCAGTTCTCCTCGACCGGGGGATGTTCGTTCATGTACGGACCTCGCTTGTCCGCGTGACACTTGTAACAGAGCTGGTTGACCGTGTCCGCCTTGATTTGCGCAGGGCCCATGGAACCGTGCGGCTGATGACAGTTGGAGCAGGTGATCCTGCCCTCGATAATCGGGTGGTGCGAACGCCTGTTGATCTGTGCCTTCACATCCAGGTGACACTTCCCGCAGGTCACGTACTCTGGGCCAGGAAGATAACCAAGGGGTGAGAGCCCCGTGCCGTACCCCATGGCAGCCTTCGGTCCGCTGTGCATGGAATGACAATCACTGCATGCCACGTCCTTCTTTTTATGGACGCCCGAATCCCATAAGGCGACCTGTGAGCTGTTCGCGTGGCAATTGAGGCACACCCCGGATTTCATGTCAGAGTTCTCGCCTTTCGTGAAGGCGATCATCGTGCCCTTGCCTCCACCGTTGTTGACATGCACAGAGCCCGGCCCGTGACAGGACTCACATCCTTCCTGTTTTGCCGGGCTGCCGGGAACCACTTTCCTCCCATGAACAGAGCGTTCATACGATTTAAATTGGTCTTCGTGGCAGTTCTTGCAGGTGTCAGACCCTACATACGTTGCGCCGCCGCCCTTGGCCTGCGCCAGGACGCCTGCAGGCGCCATCAGCAACAGACTGAGCAGGAGGAACACAACGAAACCAGAAAAAACGCAAAACTTCTTCATAGAACACCCCCTGGCCTTATGATTAAGAAAACCGTCTTAGCTACGTTCCATCCCGAAGTCGAATGTCCATACTTTCATACATTTCACAACGTTCACTTGAAATTTGGATGAGGATCACATTAAAGTCTTTTAATTTTATTGTCAACAATTTTTTTTGCACCCGCACTATTTTACCGCACAGTATGTCCAAAAATATGTGTTAAAATAATTAGTTATAACGCAAAAGATTTTTGGCACAAGGCCCTTAAAATAGCCGTTTCCGCCCCCTCAGTCAGGCCACAAAGCAACATTGTCGGAAAGGAAGCCTCCTTTCCCCTTCCATCAAACAATAGTGATTGACTAATGTTTGCAATGACGCGCAAGATTTCTTGGCATGCACTACCGTCAGGATAAAAAGATTATGTGCGGTCGGCGTTTCCAGGGCAGTCGCGCTCCCCCAGTCTTAAGATTGTGGTATAGTGTTCAAATAATGCTCGGCCGGGATAGTGTCAAGGTCCCGGGCGAAAAAAAATTAAAAAAATTTAAGCAACGCCATGTCTCAGCAGAAGACTATTCTCGGCATGATAGTTTCCCCACGGAAACTAGGCAACTGTGAGATCTTCGTGAAAGAGCTATGGCGCCATGTGCCCGGAGAATCGACCCTCAGGCTTTTACGGCTCACCGACCTTGATATCAGACCCTGCCGCGCCTGCTATGCCTGCATCATGGGAGAAGAGTGCCCTCTCGTTGATCACACCGCGTTCTTGAAAGAGCAAATCCGGTCCGCCGATGCTCTCTTGATTGCGGCGCCTGTTTATTTCCTCGGAGCGCACAGCATGGTGAAGCGCATCCTCGACAGGGGCTTTCTTTTTTATGAAGACGCTGAGCGAAATGCTCATAAGCCCTGTATCCTGGTCAATTTTTTTGGCATAGAAGAAAAAATGGGCGTCGCGCCCCAAACACTGCGTGCTCTTGCCGGCGTCCTCTGCCTGGACGTCCAGGCAAGCGTCAATCTGATGGCTGCTCTACCGGGAGAGGTATTGAGAGAACAACGAAACCTGGACCTGGCAGAAAACCTGGGGGCACATTTATTCTCAGAAGATAAACGTAGCGGCCCTGAGGGTTGCCCTTACTGCGGCTGCGAGATCGTAAGAATGCAGAGGCAGGAGTTGATTTGTACCCTGTGTCACGGCAGTTTCACGTTAGATGCGAAAGGAAAACCTCTCAAGGCAAAGAGCGGATGGGAAATCGGCACGGTTAGTTTCGTGCATGAGCACAGTGCCTGGCTAAAGGGGATGAAAGACAACTACATGGCCGTACGCAAAGAGTTGCTACGCCTCACCCTGCCCTATAAGAATATCGGAACCTGGATAGAACCACCGAAGAGCAAGTGACAAAGGCTGTTTCGAGTTCCGGGTTACGAGTTCAAGGCCCGTAAACACTCGTAATCTGATGACGCGCGGAATTTTGATGGGTAACGAAGTTGCGCTTCCTGCAAAGACTGGGGTGGTGGCGAGCAAGAGATTAATCATCCTCAACAACACCAACGATCGTCCGCCGGCGCTCTTAGCGGGAGAACTGCAGGAACCTGATGTCGCGCGGAATTTCGATGTATAAGTTACGATTCTTACAAAGACCGGGGAGGTGGCGAGCAAAAAGCTTCAGATGCGAGGCGCTCAAGTGATGAGGAGTGGAGGCGCACTACACGTACGTCGAAGCGACGCGGTGCGCAGGCAACGACGCAGATGGACTTTTGACTCGCCACCTACTACAGTTTCATGTCGGCGTGGCATTCCTTACACGCCGCCTTAATGAACCCTCCACCCAACCGGTGCATTTTCGGATCGTGGCACTTCGTGCACTCTGTGCCCATATCCACGTGCACGGCGTGATTGAATTTCGCATTGATCGTCTTTATGTACAGCTCTTTGTCCGGTCTGTAGGTGGCATGACAAAAGAAACAAATGCCATCAGGCTTCGCTAGCGCATCGGGTACCGCTATTTTCTGGGTTATACCCATCTTCTTGTACCCCTGCTGCACAGAAGCCAGAATGTTCCTGCCGATCTCAACAGCATATTGGATATTGTGCTCGCCCCTGCCGTTTTTCAGGAGGTGCATGTTGTAGTCGATATCATCGGATCCGTTCCTCGCCGTCTTCTGGCCTTTCCGCTGCTCTATGGTCTTGTTGTACTCATCAACAATCTTCTGCAGGGCAGCCGTGAACGAAGCCATGCCCTTCTTCCAATCTTCGGCCACTTTATCGTACCCTTCTTTATGACAGTCGACGCACGCTTTCTTCTTGGCCTCCCAGGTCCTGGCAGATACGTTCTTGTTATCGTGAATACTCTTCTCAATCGTATGACATCCTGTGCACCGTATCTTTGAGATATACATCGCCGAAGGCATATCCTTCACGCCCCTGGCGCCAATCCCCATATACATGTCCCTGGCATGCTCGTGCAACTCGCCGTGGCATTCGCCGCAGGCAAGCTCGATTGCGCGGGAGAACCTTGTCGTTTCCCTGGCATGTTCAATGGTGCCATGACAATTGAAGCAGGTGATGTAGCCTTTCTTGATGTGTATCTCGTGGAGTCTCGTCACATCACGGCTCTCAATCTTTCTCTCCACGTGGCATTCGCGGCAGCGTTCATCGGGCACTTCGCCGGTTCCCCTCACTGTCTGGCTGTGGCACTCAATGCAACGCGAACCCGTTTTCATAAAAGACTCATGAGAAAAGGTGACATCTCCGATCCTCAGGTCCTTCCTCTTTTCTCCATGGCAGACTGTGCAATTCTGGTTGTAATAAGCCGGGGTCACAAAAAAGTGGCAGAGCATGCAGACATTCTGGTCTACTTCCATATGCGACCTGCTCTGGACGAGCGCGTAATGGCAACTGGTGCAATGCAGCGCTTTGCCTCTTTTCACATTCTTGATATGCTCTAAGTGGTTGAAGGGTGTGCCTTTGAAGTCCGCAACCTTAATGGTGTCCGGTTTGTGGCAGAGTATGCATTCTTTATCTTCCACGTGAGACTTCAACGGCAACTGGTAATTACCCGAGAGATAGCGCACGGTCGAAAAAATAATCGTTGATGGCCGGTAGGGGTGGCAGTCTACGCAGCTTACCTTGCTGTGACCGGATGCTTTCCAGTTATCGTAAAACGGCTTCATGATATGACAGACGAGGCACGCTTCCGGCTTGTAGGTGAGGCTGTACGCAAGCAGATTGACACCAAGGTAGCCGAGCACAATCACGATGGCCAGTGTGAAAAGGAGACGTTTCTTTCGTTTTAGGAACTTACCGATCGCCAATCTTCCGTTCCGTCGCTTTCAAGCGTTTTTCATATTCAATCGGATGTTCGTCCTCCATCTCTTCTTTGGTGAGGAGGCCATTCCAGATTACCAGTGTTCCTGGAAACTTCGAGGGGTTAAGGTGGGCATTATACATGTGCCAGACGACGATCGCCAGTGTTGCGAGCAGCGCTTCGTCCCTGTGCGCTTCCTTGGCAATATCGAGCACCCACTTGGGAAGAAACCTCAAGGTGAGCCACTCCAGCCATAAAAGGAGGCCGGAACCTATCATGACCACAACGCCCCAGTAGACCGCCCAGTAGTCGAATTTTTCGATGTAGCTGTAACGGTCGAAGCGCGCCTTCTCGTTAGTAAGCCTCAAGAAATACCTGATATTCTGGATAACGTCGAACAAATCTTTCGGTTTCGGCAGGAGCTCCCAGAATTCTTTTCTGCCTTCCCGTGTCAGCGCAAGCCAGCTCATGTGCCAGACGCAGACCACCATGAGCCCGCCTGCTGCAACCCTGTGCAGGAAGGTGGAGTTCTGTATGCCGCCCAGAAGAAAGATGATGAACTTGAATATGACAGAATCGTGGAACCTCAGGGGCAGGCCGGAAATGATGAGCAGAAACGTGCTCACTGCCAGAAGGAAATGCTGGGCTCTTATGTTGACGCCGAACCGGTAGAAGAGGTCGCCCTCGGCAACCGCGTTCTTTATATCTTTTTTCTTTTCGCGCAGAATCTCCTCGTAGAGCTCTGTCTTCAGCTCTTCAAATCTGAGCTTGATGCGCTCGCCTATCTCTTCCCTGAGTCTCTCCTGGACGCGCCGGGATTCCTCAGGCGTGAGCTTGACGCCCGATTCCCTCTCGAGCTCCTCTTCAAACTCCTTGTGAAGCCTCTTCAGGGCCTCAAGGCGCCATTCCCTGTTGTCGTTCTCTTCAGGCACCCTCAACTCCCTCTCTTTCGCCGCTCTTGCACTTTTCTCAGAAAATCAAGGAAGATGTGTATGAACAGAACTATCAGCACGGTTATGGTGAGCCATTTGAATCCGAGGGCCACCCAGTAGATAATGCCCGAGTCCTTGCTCTTCGGGTTTACGTGCACCTTGCCTTTTGCGAAGTTCGCCGTGGCGCCCGGATGACATTTGGGCTGACCGCACGTGGCTGGCAGACGCGCAGGATTGACGGATGAAGCCGGGTTATCCCTGGCGAGAATGAGATGATAGCCGTGACAGCTCGCGCAGTGTGCGATATTCTTCTCGCCGAACTTGGTTGCTACGCCATGGAAGCTCTCGTAATAGGACTCGACTTCCTCTGTGTTCTTCCCGTAGCGCTGCATGATGCTGAAGTCCCCATGGCACTTGATACACATTTCGACTATGTTGGTAGCGTAAACAGTAGAACCGGGATCAGCCGCTCGCCTGATGCCATGCTCGCTGTGACAGTTGGTGCAGACGGGAAGATTCAGATCCCCTTTGTGGACAGCGGGACCGTGCACGCTCGCCTTCCAGTCGGCAAGCTCCTTCGTGTGGCATTTGCCGCACATCTGTTCAGGGATGTTCAGCTTGTAGCCCCGGGAATGGATGTCTGTTCTGCTCAGGATGTCGTGGGTACCGTGGCAACTCGCACAGTCGGGCGCCTTCATGTTGCCCTTCTGTCTCTCTCTGGCGTGGACGCTATCACGGTAGAGCAGGTATTCGATCGCAGGCCCCTGTCCGAAGGTCCTGCCACGGTAATGGCACGCTCCACAGTTGACCTGCTTCAGCTTTCTTCCGTGCGGCAGTTCCATGGTGTCCAGATGACAATCCACACAGGAGAGCTTTCCGTGTGTTGAACCCCGGAAAGCGTTGACATCGACATAAAGGGAGCGCTCCTTCCCGGCCGCATCTTTCGCCCGAAAATCCTTTTTCCCATGGCACAGCAAGCAGCGCTGCTCCTGCGCGTGGACGAACAGGGGGATTAACAGCAACGTAAGAGCAACCAATAAAATTAATTTACTTTTTACCATCACCGAAACGCCTTTCATATTCCAGCGGATGCTCACGCTTCAATTCTTCTTTCGATATTTTTCCCGTCAGCCACACCCTGCTCATGGGGAAAACACGCGGGTTCAGATGCACGTTGTACAAGTGCCACACAACGAGTACCAGAAAGCCGACAGTCGCCTCGAAGGAATGAATGATATGGTTCAGGTCGATCGCCCACTTCGGGAAAGCCATCATGAAGAGTGTCTCGCCCCACAGTACCACCCCGCTGGTACTGAGAAGGACAACTGCAATCCCTGTAGCCCAGTACTGAAATTTTTCGATGCAGGTGAACCGGTCAAACGCTGGCAACTCCTTCCGGAGGCCCAAATTGTATCTGAAGATTGCCCCAAAACAACTCAGGTCACCCTTTCTGAAAATCATGTCCTGGAAAAACGCGTGTGCTCTCTGCGAGAAGATGATCGAAAGGATGTGATAGGCAAAGGTCGCCATCAGGATGAGGGCGGCGAATCGATGAATCTTGCCTCTGAGAAGCACCCCTCCTTCCATTCTGATAATCCACTGGGCAAAAGCCGATTCGTGATATTTCAGCGTGAGACCCGTGATGCTGAGGATTATGAGGGAGGAGAACAAGAGAATGTGCACGATCCTCTCCGAGACGGTAAAACGCTGGATGTAGTCACCTTCGTTAGCCATTTCTCTTACCCCTTCTCTTTACCCTGCCGTACACGTCGAGCACGATGTAGCCCACAAAGAGCAGCATGAGAAGCCCGATGAACCACGTGTAGAAGTTACGCACATAATACATGCCGAGGGAGCTCTCTTTCTTTGCTTCCACGTGCACCTTGCCGATTGAGGCTACGTTTTTCATCGTCGGGTGACACTTGCCGCACGTTCTTGGCAGGTTCTGCTCATTTATGCTTGACTCGGGGTCTACCGCCGGAAGTATGCGATGCGTCTCGTGGCAGCTAATGCAATTGGCCGCGGTTACGTTTCCGTATTTCACGGCCACTCCGTGAAAACTACCCACGTAGCTGGAATAGCGGTCCGAAGGCAGCCTGTATTTCCGGATAATCTCCTGGTTCTCATGGCACCTGGCACACGTGGTTGGGATATTCCTGGCATAGACGCGCGCCTGGGGGTCTTTCACCAACGTGAGCGTGTGCTCCCCGTGGCAATCGGTGCAGGCAGGGCTCTCCATTTTCCCTTCCTTCAGTGCTTTGCCGTGAATGCTCACCTTGTATTCGTTATATATCTGCACGTGGCAGCGTCCACACACCTCGCCTATATTTCGCTTGTTGGTGCTTGAGTCCGGGTCTTTGGGGGCAAGGATCAGGTGGGCGCGGTGGCAATCACTGCAAACAGCCGCCCGGATATTTCTTCCCTCTCTGAGGAATCGTCCGTGGACGCTTTCTTCATACTTCTTTACCATGCCTTCCGGAAGGTTATGCTTTTTCTGAACGTCCACATCCGTGTGGCACTTCGCACAGAGCATGACCTGGTTTGTCTTGTTGACCGCAGAACGCTGGTCAGTCACACGGAAGATGCGATGGCTTCCGTGGCAGGATGTGCATGACGGCGCATCCTTGTCGCCACGTTTCAAGTCTGCACCATGAACGCTTCTTCCAAATTGGAAGGACGCCTCTTTGTGGCACTTTCCACAATCAACGCGACCAAGCTCTTTTTTGTGCGGTAGAGTTTCAACATCCGCGTGACACTCGGTACACCCCAGGGATTTATGGATGGAATCATTCAACTCCTGCCTGCTGAAACGGACGGCCTCTTTCTGGCCCTGTTTATTTTCCTTATAAGCGGGCGTCTCGTGGCAGGAAATACAGGCAGAGTCCTTGAGTGCGGCCGCATAAGAGAGTCTGCCCACAGAGATAAAACACAGAAGGCAGAACAAAAACAGCACCCATACCCTCCTCATCTGCGTCTCGTCCAATATATGATCATCTCCACTCCCGGAGCGGGTGAGATTGGCCGTTTCGACAGACCTCATCTTTTGTAAACCCGGAATAACATCGATATGCCGGACTCCCCTAGCCGGTATTTATGGGGAAGAATTCTATAGTAGGCTCAACTCAGATGTCAACTCTTTTTAACCCCTGGTCGAAGCCAACAGTGAGCATCGGTCACGTAATTGCCTCCTCCTCCGTCTCTCTGCCTACCTCTCCCCCTTCTGTGCTCTCCCCACCCTCTTCCTCTTCGTAACCGAGAATCATGGCTTTGGTATGGGCAAGAATCGTGTGCCCGAGAGTTGCCATGTATAGATGAATCGCCAGGTACAGAAGAAAGATATAAGCGAAGACCACGTGCAGAGCGTCCAGGATTCTCAAGCCCCCCAGCGCATTGATGTATGGGGCGAAGTAGAGAATGTCGCTGAAGAGTATGCCTGTTACTAGAATTGCGGGAGTGAAAAAAACCATCACTGTGAAGTAGGCCATCTTCTGCATGGGATTGAATTTATTTTCGGGAGACGGCACAAAAGGATTGATACCGCCTCGAAAAATTCCGTACATGTAAAACATGGCTTGACGCACCATGCCACGGACATCTCTTATCCGCATGAGGTAGTGGCTGCGTAAAGAACCACTGAAGAGTACATATACAAGCCAAAAAATAAAAGAGCCCACCATGCAGAAACCCATATATTTATGCAGCCAGACCGCCTTGCTGTAATGTCCAAAAAATGGCAGACCCGGAACTCTCAGCTGGGCGCCCGTGAGAATGAGAAGGAAGATCAGCAACGCATTTATCCAATGCCATATCCGTATTGGCAACGTATAAAGCTTGACCCTGGTCATCTTCTTGTGAGCACCCTGAGAACCACATGCAACAGTACAAGACAGAAGACAAGTATTGCCAGGGCCAATCCTACCAAGTCAATCCACTTAAGCCCCAGCTCGGCGATTGCCAGTCTTCGCCCTTCGGTCCCGGTACGCAAAAGCTTCCTCATGTCCTGAGCGCGCAGCTTCTCCTCTCCGAGCAGCGTCATATCCATCGCAAACGCAATAGGCAGAGAGGAAAGAGCCGTATCCTTGACGGGAATGTAAAGGTTGCCTGCTTCTTCGGGAATGACGAGAAACATAGAGGTATAGAAAGGTGCGTCCTTTGAATGGCAAGCAGTGCATTCCTTTTCGCGATGCCCCGTCGCAGTAAAGTTGTGGTACACCTTTGTCACCAGAATCGAACCGTCGATATAAAGTTGCTTCCCCAGCTTCTCGCGCAGTTTCAAAAAAAATGCGCTAAGTTCCACCGAGGAGACCACGCGGTCGCCGTTTCTGTCCAGCATCCTGGCTACATCTGAGTCCGGTGGCAGGATGCGCTTCATCTCCTCGTACGTCAGACCGGATTCACCCTGAGAGGTTCTGCGGGCAAACGTGAAGAGCATACTCTTCTGAGACTCAGGACTGTGGCACGTACCGCATTCAAGGTAGTGAAAGTGAAGTGCGGTATTCGGAAGCCACGCATGACTGCTCATGTAATTCTTGTGGCAACGCGCACAGATAGCAACACGCTCCTGCGCGTCCAGGTCCTTGTATGATTTTATGCGGTGTGGATTGTGGCAATCGGTACACCGTGCCGCATCCTTCTTCCCATGCTCCGAGTATTTGTAAAGATTGAAAAGATCCCTGTGGCAGTTGATGCAGACAGCGTCAGTGATCTTCTCATTCGATACATGGCAGTCGGCGCAGATCACACCTCTTTTCCCGTGCACTGTCTCTTTATAGCGGGCAATTGGAGGAATCTCCTCCAGAAAAAGCTTTGGGCCAGCCCGAAGGTCGTAGACAGTACCGCCGATGCTAGTGAGGCGCGCCGTCCCGAACCGCTTTCTATCGATGTGGCAGTCATCGCAGGGGGCTGGTTTATCGGTGATGGCGTGCACATCAGATTTAGCTATGAACTTTTTGTTGATCTTGTAGGCTCCTTTGTAATTCTGCTCCAGAAAAGCCTGTACGAAACTCCATTCCTTAGCATCGACCATGCGGTTTCCGTCCCGGTCGATGTCTAACCTGCCGACTGCTTTATTTCCGGGAATCGTTACGTTTACCTCTATCTGACTGGAAGTGACCGGCGCGTGACAGGCCACACACTGCAGACGCGTCAAATGTATGCCTTTAACCGGGAGGTTTTTGTGCGCAATGTCCGCATGGCACGAAGCGCAGTACCTGTTCTCTTTCTTGATGTAATGAACGGAATGACATTCCCTGCACTCCAGGCCTTTTTTCTCGTGTATGCTCTTGCTATAGACAGATTGTGTCTCTGCGTGGCACGTTTCGCAGGCTGGCTTTTTCAACTTGTCCTTGTGCGGAAGTTCAGTCACATCATTGTGACAGTCTCCGCACGAAAGAGAACCGTGAACATAACCTTTGTAGTTCTCGTGGCAGTCGAGACAATCCTCGCTCTTCAGCGCCCCCGCTGCGGGCGACACAAAAATGAGAAGATAAAGAAGTATGTATACCCAGTTCATCGAAGGAGCGCCGAAAGCGTGATTGTACCAGAAAATCACATGCGCGGAAAGTCTAAATTCTCTTATGCGCTCTCAATCCTTATGTTCTCCGAGCAATCGCAGCATCTCGTCAGGATCGGTCGTCGGTAGTTGGCAGGAGTAATTGGAGCAGACGTAAGCTGTGGCTTTACTCTCCAGCGCTGTGTACGCCTCTACATACGGGGCATATTGCCCCAACCCCTGGCCTCGCTCGTCCAGCCTTTTTAAAAGAACCACTTTGTTCGGGATGTACCGGCACCCAAGCGCTCTCAGAAAGCGATGGGTGTCGTCCGCCTTGCCGTTCCCAACAATCACCACTTCATGCGAAGGACCCACACTGAAATCAAATCCGACCAACAGATGAGTAAAGGCCGCCGGGAACAGCTCTATCTTTCTTGAAAAAGCTCTCCCGATCTGTCCTCCCTTCTCCTCCAGATCAACTCTTCCTGTCAGACGGCCCAGCCGCAGGAGGTTGAGCATTGAAACCGAATTGCCCGACGGGATAGCTCCATCGTACGTCTCTTTCTTGCGTAGAAGCAAGCCTTCGCCGTCATCTGGCGTAAAGAAGAAGCCGTATCCTTGCAGGTCCCAGAAATGAGTGAGCAGGTCGTCCGTGAGAACCAATGCATGACTGAGATACTTAACATTAAACGTCAGTTCGTAGAGCTCAAGCAACCCCCATATCGTGAAGGCGTAATCGTCCAATTTGCCCTGTATTGACGCCTCGCCATCCCGAAAGCGGTGCAGGAGGCGTCCTTCGTTGTCGTGCATCTTCTGCAGTATAAAATCCATTGCCCTTACCGCTGCATCCCTGTATTCCGCCTGGTTCAGGGCTTGGGATGCTTTCGCGAGTGCGGCAATCATAAGCCCATTCCAATCTGTCAATACCTTGTCGTCTTTCAGCGGATGTATCCGCTTGCACCGAGCCTCGAAGAGCTTTGCGCGCACTCTTTCCATTCGAAGGGTCAATTCATCGCCGGCCATTCCAAGGGAAGGCGCCACTTGATCAAGGGGCTGTTTCAGATAGAGGATATTTCGGCCTCGCCCGCTGCCACCCGCCTCTTCGCTGAAATTTCCCGAGGAAGAGGTGTTGTAGACCTTCACCGCAAGCTCCGCATCTTCCCTGCCCAGCACGTCCTCCAGTTCTGCTTCGGTCCATACATAAAACTTCCCTTCCTCCCCCTCACTGTCCGCATCCTCCGCAGACAGAAAGGCGCCTTCTGCAGACGTCATGTCACGCAGCACATACGTCAGTATCTCACCGACAGTCCTCGCATATTCTTCCTTGCCGGTGAGCTGATATGTTTCGGTATATGCGATGGCGAGCATAGCCTGGTCGTAGAGCATCTTTTCAAAGTGGGGCAACAGCCACATCGAGTCGGTGGAGTAACGATGGAAACCGTAGCCGATATGATCATAGATGCCGCCGAGCCGCATCGCCTGAAGCGTTCTTTCCACCATCTCCAGTGCCTGCCGGTTCCCGGTACGCTTTGCGTGTCTCAGCAGAAAGAGAAAATTGTGGGCTGAAGGAAATTTAGGTGCACTGCCGAACCCGCCGTTCTTCGAGTCAAAATGTTGAGCCAGGCTTTCGTAAGCCTCGTGCAGCACGCTCTCACCAAGCGCATTGCCGGCCTCGACAGCGCTGGTTTCTTTTAACCGCGCAGCTATCCGTCGGGAAGAGCTTAGAAGCTCGGATCTTCTTGTCTTCCAGAGATCCGCCACCTGCGGTACTAATTCCACGAGCCCTGGTCTCCCGTATCTGCCGCGCTTCGGGATATACGTGGCTGCAAAGAAGGGTTGACCGTCGGGGGTCATCATAATCGTCAAAGGCCAGCCGCCGCTGCCGGTCAGCATCTGACAGACTCCCATGTAAATAGCATCTATGTCCGGCCTTTCCTCGCGGTCTACCTTTATGGGCACAAACGTATCATTCAAGAGTTGCGCTGTTTCCGGATCCTCAAAAGACTCCCGCTCCATCACATGGCACCAGTGACAGGTCGAATAGCCGATAGAGAGAAAGATCGGTTTCTGCTCTCTGCGGGCCAGCTCGAACGCCTCTCCATCCCATGGTTGCCAGTCTACCGGATTCGTGGCGTGCTGTAGTAGATAGGGACTCTTTTCCTCGGAGAGGCGATTACGTCCCTTCTCGCCCCCATGCCTGCTTTCTGCCATTTTGGTCTCCCTGTGGTGGTATATCCTCACTAAATATAAGGACGAAACAGGCAGGAATAAACTGCCCTCCTTGACCGCTATTTTTCCGCTAATGTAAACTGAAGCATGGCGCAGCGCCCAATGGTTCTGGATGGATTTGAGGAGTCTTCCATAGAGAGGGCGACTACCCTTCTCAAGGCGGGAGACGTAGTCGCTTTCCCCACAGAAACCGTCTACGGCCTCGGTGCGGACGCTCTCAACCCGATTGGCGTAGCAAAAATCTTCGAAATGAAGAAGAGACCTCATTTCGATCCACTCATAATCCACGTCGGTAAGAAGGAGTGGCTCTCCTCTTTCGTGAGAGCAGTGCCACAGAAAGCTCAACTGCTGATCGAAAAGTTCTGGCCCGGACCCCTGACAATCATTTTGGAAAAGCAGCCGATCATACCGGACGTCGTCACGGCCGGGCTCCGAACAGTAGGCGTGAGGATGCCTTCTCATCCGGTTGCCCTCAATCTTATAACTACCTTCGGAAGACCGGTTGCGGCGCCAAGCGCAAATCCCTTCGGGTACATGAGCGCCACAAACGCAGGCCACGTGGCAAGGATGTTCAAGAATAAACTTGAGCTTGTATTGGACGGCGGCCCTGCGTCATTTGGCCTGGAATCCACTATAGTGGTCATAAGAGAGCAGCAGGTGATTGTGCGAAGGTATGGCGCGGTGAGCCTGGAAGAGCTTCAGGAGATTGTGGGAGAAGTCCGCAAGAAAAGCACATATGGCTCTCTTGATTCCCCGGGGCAATTACCTTACCATTATGCTCCACACAAGCCTCTTTCCATCATCAAGACACTCGATGACATCAGAACAGAGGCGTGCTCGGTACTCTTGTTCCGGTCCCCGTCCAGAGAACTCGTTGCCAGGCATGTAAAGATTCTTTCTCCCAAGGGTGATTTACGAGAAGCGGCTGCCAATTTTTTTTCGTATCTGATAGAATTGGACAGAAAAGACGTAGAAATTATTTACGCGGAGGAGTTGCCTGAAGTTGGCCTCGGCAGAGCTATGATGGAACGGCTTAAGAAAGCTGCCATGAAAGACTCTGCAACCGTTGATAGCTGAGGAGCACATGTGCTAGATTATGCTCTCGGCCGGGATGAAATTCAGATATTCAGTTTTTCGAATAGATCGCGAAACTATTACATTTTTTAAACCGCACCAGAGGAAGACAATTGGATAGAATTTTAAGTATTATCAGATGCTTACGTGGCAGAAAGAGCGGCTTTTCCACAGACTCTCAACAAAAATTGTGGAAAATTCAAAAACCGTGCCAAGTTCCTCTTGTGCTTTTTCTGTTGGTCTGCCTTCTCACACTCGGCGCCTGCGGACAAGGAAAAGGGGTGGAAAAATTTAAAGCCTTGCCCCGTGGCACAACCCTGATCGGCAAGAGTCAGCCTGAGGTGAAGCAGGCAATAGGAGAACCGGACGTGATAAGCTTAACACCTGAAAACAAAATTCTCTGGAAATACAGACCTTCGTGGAAGCTGATACCAAGCCCTAAGGATACACTTTATGTCGAATTTGATGAAGGTAAGGCCACTAAGGCATTCCAGATAAAATGACTGGCATCGTGAATGGAACGAATGGAATGGTGAACAATGGTGTGTGAAAAGTGCGGCCAGGCAACAGATACCGTAGTGTGTGCGCGGTGCGGAGAGACAATACTCCGCCTGGGTTCCTTCTGTTACAAGTGCGGCTGCACTATCACTGATGCGAAGCACGACCCAGAACCTGAAGAGCCCGATGCCTTGGACTTTTCGAACAGGGTCCTTTGCAGCGACGGGACCTGCATCGGGGTGATCAACGAGGAGGGGATATGCAAAGTGTGCGGAAAGCCTTATTCGCCGGATGCGTAATTGCGCTTCTGTTTCTTGCGTCGTGCGCCAGCATCAATTCAAACAAGGCTTACAATGACCATATGTTCCAGGGTAAGAATGACTGGCGTGTGAAGGAATACGCGCAGGCGAGATCCGAATTCCTTAAAGCGTATGATGATGAAAAGCGGGTTGCACCGTTGGCATGGGCTGCAACGACCAACTACTGGATGAATGATTTGCCCGCAGCTGATCGATACATTCGGGAAGCAGAGGCAAATCCTGAATTTAAGAAAGGCTATTCCTGGTTCCGGATCATGGGCTACAAGTCTCTCGTGCTCATCAAGCAGGGCAATAAGAGCGACGGCCTGGTGGTCTTGAAAACGTACATAGATTCTTATAGTCGTATCTTTCCTTCGAGCAACAGCACGCGAATTGCGTTCATGGTAAGGAAAGGCGAGGTCGATCTTCCACGGCTCGAAGTCATGATGGAGGACGACATATGGGAATACGAGCAGGCACTCGAGCAGTTCGAGAGTGGCCGAACCGGCTATTTCGACAAGACTTCAGGTCCTTCTACGGGAGGATCGACTACGAACTAGAGCAGCAGGCAAGAGACAAGATAGGAAAGGAATATAGCAGGCTAAAGAGTGTCTGTTCCCCCTCGGACAGCAGTCTTCTTTAACCTTTGCCCTTAGTTCTTTCCTCAACCTTCTCTTTAGTCCTTACCTTAAATCTGTATATTTGGATTCGTCATGGGTTTATTCGACAAAATAAAAGAGGGCCTTTCCAAGACCAGGGCTCAACTCCAAACGCAGATAGAATGGATCGTTAAGGGGAAAACCCTCGATGATGCAGCATTCGATGCGATTGAAGAGGCGGTAATCCTCGCCGATGTCGGCATAGAAACATCTGAACTCCTGGTCACGGCCTTGAAGGAAAGATGGAAACTGGGCCAGGTAAAGACAGAGGAAGACCTTAAGCAGGCGATGATCGCGGAAATAGAGAAACTCCTCCTGCCCTGCGAGGTCCCCTTGACTGCCGGGAAAGAAAAGCCCTGGGTAATACTGATGCTCGGCGTAAATGGTGTGGGGAAAACCACAACCATAGCTAAATTGGCGAATCTCTTCCTGCAGGATCACAAGAAAGTACTCTTCGGCGCCTGCGATACTTTCAGGGCGGCTGCAATCGAACAGCTCGAAGTCTGGGCATCCCGACTGAGCGTAGAAGTAATCAAACACCAGGACGGATCAGATCCTGCAGCTGTGGCTTATGACGCTACTCTGGCGGCCAAGGCCAGGGGAATTGATGTTCTTTTTCTCGATACGGCTGGCCGCCTGCATACCAAGATCAACCTCATGGAGGAAATGAAGAAGATCAAGAGGGTAGTCCAGAAAGAGATGGCAGCAGCACCCCACGAAACTTTCCTCGTAGTGGACGCGACAAATGGTCAGAATGCAATTATGCAGGCGCGAGCATTTCACGACGCCCTCACTCTGACCGGTATTATCGTTACGAAACTTGATGGAACCGCAAAGGGTGGCTTTCTCCTGCCTATCGCACACACGCTGAAACTACCTATCCGTTTCGTCGGTGTGGGCGAAAGGATGGATGATCTCATTCCTTTCCGTGCGAGGGAATTCGCGAGGGCAATGTTTGAGTAACAAGTCTTCAATGTGCCAACTGGCTCATGCCCGATGACCCTGCTCTCACCGAACCGTTTGACTTTACTCCCGTTCAATTATAGATTACGGAAACAGACGGCCTGAGGGACGGCCGCTTCCCACCTGAATGTCATGAAGGGGCAGGACTGGTATGCCATTGGCGCGACACTTCAAAGCGAAACTTCTGACCGGGCTTTTTGTACTGATTCCGGTTCTGGTAAGCCTTTATGCGGTCTATCTTATAGTGACGTTTCTTGACGCTTTCGTGTCCCCCATCCTTACAAGTGTTTCGCTGAGCGTATTTGGCAGATCGCTTTACATTCCGGGCTTAGGGCTTCTGCTCTTCATCATCATCGCCTACGTTACCGGAGTGGTCACTTCCAATTACGCAGGGAAAAAGTTCCTTTCGTATGGCGAGGCTCTGCTGAAGAAAATTCCCTTCGTAAAGAGCGTCTACGGCTCCACCAAGGATTTCATGGAAGCGTTTTCTCCCGACAAGCTGAGATCCTTTCGAGGCGTAGTGATGCTAGAGTTTCCGCGCGAGGGGACTTTTTGCCTCGGGCTGGTCACGGGCCGCTTCACCCGCGAATCAGTCCCCTTTTGCTCGGTCTTTGTGCCGACCACGCCGAATCCCACCTCCGGGTATGTACTCCTTCTGCCCGAGGACAGGCTCTCTTTTCTGCCTGTTTCGGTTGAGGACGCTGTGAAATACATTATTTCGCTAGGCACTTCAAAGGTCAATCTGGGATGGGACGGGAAGAAATCATAGCGTGCCTCGACGCTCTCAGGCGCACACTCTTGAGAACCGTTGTCGTGGCAGGCGTTGCCAGCGTCCTCTGTTTCTTCTTTTCTAAGAAGCTTGCCCTGCTTCTCATCAGGATGGTGCACGTTAAGGTTTACTATTTCAGTCTACCTGAAGTTCTCTTCGCAAGCATCGAACTGGCTATCTATACAGGCATATTCCTCTCTGTTCCGGTGGCGGCTTTTGTGGGATGGCGGGAGTTTCGACCGATCCTGGAGCAGAAGAAGATCCACTCTCATCTGTTTGCCGGGGTAGCAATACTGCTGTTCTATACCGGATGCCTTTTCTGTTTTTTCGTTGCACTCCCGAATGGCATCGCGTTTCTTCTCAGCTACGAGGGCGGCGCGGTTAAAGCGATGATCTCTATCAAACGCCTTGTCGCTTTCTGCGTGGCTATGATGTTCGGTTTCGGCTTTGCCTTTGAGTTGCCCCTCGCCCTCCTGCTGCTCTCCAAAATCGGTATCGTGAACTCCCGTAAGCTCGCGAGAGGTCGGCGCTATGCAATCTTGTTTATAGTAGTGGCTGCCAGCGTGATCACGCCTACGCCTGACGTGTACAATATGTCACTGCTTGCCGGACCCCTCTATATACTTTATGAACTCGGCCTTCTCCTTGTCAGGAGCGCTGAGAAACGCGTAAGACAGACAGTCGTCACTCCTTGACCCACAATTTAAATCTGTTTAGAATAGATTCCGGACCGCGCCTTCGACTGGTGGCATGTGGAAGACTGGATAATGCGCTATGGCTATATTGCAGTATTCATCGGAACGTTCCTGGAAGGTGAAACTACCGTGCTTCTCGGCGGCATCTTCAGCAAACTCGGTTTTCTGAACCTCAACAGCGTGGTGCTCTACGCATGCACAGGCACATTTGTTGGTGACTGCACCTTCTTTTTTCTGGGAAAATTGTTTGGTCCGACAGTTATCGACCGCTACCAAATAGTGCGATCACGAACACCCCTGGCTGATCGGGCGATACGCCGATACGGCCACCTCATCCTTTTTGCAATGAGGTTTCTCGCTGGTTTCCGCACAGTCATTCTGATCCTTTTGGGCTGCGCCAACATGAGCGTTCCCCGATTTCTCGTGATTGATTTTTTCATGGCAATCATCTGGGCACTCTTTCTTTCCTTTCTCGGCTATTCGTTTGGTAACGTGATATACATATTTGTAACGGACGTGACGCGGTATCAAAGGTTCGTGGTCCCTGCGGTTGTGGCCGCGGCTATAACGGTCATTCTCTTCTACAGGTATTTCGTGCGAAGGAAAGAGAGGTGACAAATGGAAGTTGATCACAAGATGGTTCGAGAGCTGCAGAAAAAATTTGAGATTGAAATGAATAAAAGGGAAATCGAGATAACGGAAGGTTGGAAAAAAGAGCTGGAGTCGATCTACAGGAAGAAATATGAGAATCTTAACGCGCTGCTCAGCGATATGAAGATGCTGATGGAACGAATGACAAATCGCGTGACCATTCTTGCGAGAATGGTCAAAGAGGCAAAGTAGTATGACGAGGCGGGCGCTGCTTTTTTGTATGGCTTTGCTGCTTTTCGCGGTTGGACAAGTCTACGGCCAATCGGAGACGAAGGAGCGAAAGCAACAGTCTATCGAGAAAAAGACCGTGGATCACGACAAAGAGACCGGCGTGGCCAGAAGAGAAGTTGGACTACTCAGTCTGCTGACTTTTCCCGCTCCTCCAGAATCACTGATGCTCTGCAATAAACCTGTTCCGCTGGGTATAGACGATGTCCGGGAACGCTTCGAGCGCGAGTACTATCAAATGCTTGAGCACCGGGGCCTTTTGACAATCCTTGTGAAGCGCTACGTCAAGTACGGGCCCATTCTTTCCGATGAAATTAATAGAATGAACATGCCCTCCGACCTTATCTATCTTGCTCTCGTTGAAAGCTACCTCAACCCCCGGTCAGTTTCAAAGGCGAATGCAGGTGGTATGTGGCAGTTCATCAAAGAGACAGGAAAACGCGAGGGCCTTACTGTCAACGACAGCGTTGATGAGCGCTACAGCATCGTGCGGTCGACCCGTTCGGCGCTGGCATACCTGAAAAAGCTGAATGACGAATTCGGAGATTGGCTCCTGGTACTGGCAGCGTATAATTGCGGTGAGGCCCGAGTAAGGGAGGCAATCACCAACCAGGGGAGCAGGGACTTCTTTGATCTCTATCTTCCGGAAGAAACGGACCGCTATATCTACCGCATTGCCTCTATGAAGGAAATAATCAGCAACGCCAAGAAATACGGCTTCACCTTCGATCAAAAGGATTTTTACAAACCCTTCGCAGTGACCGAATATGTCATTGAGGTAAAACGGGACGTTCACACGGCGCAAATCGCACAGGCAATGGATATGTCCTACAAGACCTTTCGTGAATTGAACCTTCACCTCCGAAAGTATATGCTGCCAAAAGGCTTCTATTACCTCTATGTTCCCTCGGATAAAAAAGATATCTTTCTCCGTCGCATGCGGGAAAATGCGAGTTTGAGCCTCCAGACCGGCAAAGACTGACCCCACGCAGATGCTCGTTCAGCTTAATGAACAATTTTCTTACGTTAGATATTGGTATTGTGCTTGAATTAGCTTGACAAAAGGGTCTTTTTCGTTTTAGAGTAAGGCTTGAATCTACAACAGTGAACAGCTGGAGAGAAGTTCCCGGGTTTTACAGGACATGCCGCGTTCATTCGTTTTAACTGCAGTGCTTTCACCCAGGTCCGGCGAAACGACGGGGAACTTGGGAATGATCCCACGTTGATCTCTAGAACACTCTTTTGAATTTAATCAAGGAGGAAGTATGGCAACGGCGAAAATGGTTTGTCCATTTTCGGGGAAGATGTGCGTGCAGTGCGGTATATTCAGAGGGAGGCATGCGGGGTTCTGCTACGTGAGCTCGTATCGCGGTTTTGTGCAGGAGGGTCAGGTACTCAAGAGACCGGAATCTATGCGCGCGAGCGAGACCAAGTTCGATTTCCCTGATCTTCCCTTTGACCCGAATCGGTTGGCAAACCTCGAAGACTGTACGGAAAGGAGGGACACATGATTCACGATTTTACGTATTTGCAACCTGGTAGTGTTAAGGAAGCGCTGGCGATGCTTGCGGAGCATAAGGACGAATGCAAGATCATCTGCGGCGGACAATCACTCTTGATCGTGATGCGGCAGGGACTCGTACAGGTAGAGTACCTG
>DATKNH010000164.1 GCA_035541455.1 Syntrophorhabdales bacterium | reverse complement strand
TCACCTACCTGCTGCCTCTCGGCATGAATGAGGTAACCACGCGGGTGATGGCAATCTCTGTCTTCGTGCTGCTCATGTGGATGACGGAAGCCATACCGCTTGCGGTGGCAGGTCTTCTGGGCTGCTGGGCATACTGGGTCCTCGCCGGAATCCCCGCCAATAAAGTATTTGCGGGCTTCAACAACGACTCGCCCTGGTTCATCCTCGGGGCCCTTCTCCTCGGCGTCATGGCGGACGTGACAGGTCTTGCCAGGCGGCTCGCTTACAACATCGTGCTCAGGGCAGGGACAGAATACTCCCGCATCGTCGTGGGGATGATGGTGATCAATTTTCTGCTTACCTTCGTGATCCCTTCCAGCGTGGCCAAGACAGCCCTTCTGTGCGCCATCTGCATAGGCCTTATCCAGAGCTACGGCTTTGGAAAAGGCAGCAATATAGGCAAAGGCCTTATCCTCGTGAATACGTTCCAGGCGGGAGTCTTCGACAAGACGATCATGGCCGGCGCTTCGAGCATTCTCTCCCGGGGCCTCATAGAGCAATTCGGCCATGTAAGCGTCTCTTACGGGCTCTGGTTTATTGCCTACCTGCCCATAGCATTCTTCACCATAGTGGGGAGCTGGTTTGCAGCCCTGTGGCTTTTCCCCCCGGAAAAGAAGAGTCTTGAGGGCGGCGACGCTTACTGCCGCGCCGAGCTCGCGAAGATGGGCCCGATGAATGCGCGGGAAATACGAGCCCTTGTCATTCTTGCGCTGGCTGTTGTTCTATGGGCGACCGATTTTCTGCACCATGTCTCTCCGGCGAAGATAGGTATCGTGGCCGGGCTCTTTGCATGCCTTCCGAAAGTAGGCGTTATCCGAAAGGAGGAGTTCGCAAAGACCAACTTCCCTATCGTCATCTTCATCGGGACCGCCATATGCATGGGTGGTGTTATGGCGGGAACAGATATCCTGAAGGTGCTGACAGGCGCAGTCTTCAAGTGGATGACCCCGTTGCTCCAGTCCGCCTCTGTTGCCACGGGCATGATCCTGTACTGGTATTCAAACCTGTTTCACCTTTTCTTGGCCGATCTGGCGCTGGTGACAGCTACTGTGCCGCCTCTGATGGATTTTTCCCTTAAGAACAATTTCAACCCTCTTGCGCTCGGCATGCTCTGGTGTTTTGCATCTGGCGGCAAGTTCTTTGTGTACCAGCAGTCGGCCCTTGCTGTAGGTTATGCCTTTGGTTATTTCACCACAAAGGATTTCTTCAAGTTCGGTGTCTTCTTTTTCATTGCCGAATCGATCCTTCTTCTTGTTTTTATTCCGTTGTACTGGCCGCTTCTGGGCCTCAGCCTGCGCTGAGGGGCAGGGGAATATGAAAAGCAAGACAAAATTTTGCCACAGATGTACGCAGATAAAGGAAAAGGAGATAAAAACGGATGAGTGTTCGTGTATCCAGCACTGAGATACAAAAATAATCATCCGCACTTATTACAGCACTTATTACAGCCCTTATCTGTGTAAGAGGCTCTACTTAAAAGGAGATGTTTATGAGCTCAACTGAATTAAAGACTAAGCTGGAGCAGGCGCACCGGATACTCTTCATGGAGGGTCTGGCAGAAGATTCAAGCCGGGGACACATTACCGCCAGGGACGAAGATGGACTCGTCTATATCAAACCCTGGGGCATGGGATTCGAGAAAGTAACCGCAGCAGATCTTCAGAAAATAGACTTGGATGGCAACCTGCGGGAAGGGCAGGGGAAGATGCATTCGGAGAGAGTCATGCATCTGGAGATTCTCAGGAGAAGGAAAAACGTGCAGTCTGTTGTCCATGTGCATCCATACTACTCGATCATCCTTTCCTCGGTATTCAAGGGCAAGATAAGTCTCATTACTCAGCACAGTGTACGCTTTGTCGGCAAGATACCCTTTCATCCTGAAGCCGGCCTGATCCAGGCGAAAGAGCAGGCCATTCAACTGGCGAAGACGTTGGGTGATAAACCTCTGGCGCTCATGAAGAACCACGGCCTCGTCGCCGTGGGGGCGTCAATCGAGGAAGCAGTCTTCACTGCCCTCCATTTCGAACAGGCAGCGCAGGAGCATCTGGAAGCAAACCTTTACGGGAAACCTAGTGGTATGTCGCCGGCAGAGGCAAAAAAAATGGCGGCGAACAACTACACCCCGCAACAACTGCAGATGCTCTGGACGTATTACCTGGAAAAGATGGAACGGCAACGATAAGGAGGCATGGATGGACAAACCGCGTTTCACCTTTTCCTGTAAGCCGTACCTGCATCTTGCGCCCATACTGCAGGGCAGTGTTGTGCCTGAAGGATTCCTGCTTAACTTCATCCCTCTCGAAGTCGAGGAGATCTTCTGGCGACAGTTGAAACATGAAGAGTTCGATATTGCCGAAATGTCACTCTCTTCCTATGTCATGGCCCGCTCGCGCGGAGACGAGCGCTTCGTGGCCATTCCTGTATTTACCCTTCGCATTTTCCGTCACTCCTGCATCTATGTAAATGTGCACAAGGGCATCAAGAAGCCTGAGGATTTGCGGGGAAAAAGAGTGGGGGTGCCTGAGTACCAGATGACAGCCTGCCTCTGGCTGAGAGGCCTTATTCAGCACGAGTACGGTGTGCATCCCCGAGAGATGGAGTGGCGCGGCGGAGGACAAGAGACGCCGGGACGAGAGGAGAAGCTGAAGCTCAAGCTTCCGCCTGATATTCGTTACGAATCAATTCCCAATGACAAGACGCTTTCGCAGATGCTTGATAGCGGGGAGCTCGATGCGCTTTTCACTGCGAGGACCCCCTCCTGCTTCGCCAACGGCTCGCCAAATGTTGAGCGCATGTTCGGCAACTTCATAGAGGCTGAGGGCGAGTATTTCCGCAAAACAGGTATTTTTCCGATCATGCACACCATTGTTCTCAAGCGCGAGATTTACGAGAAGAACCGGTGGCTCGCCATGTCACTCTATAAGGCATGTGATCAGGCGAAGAATATTGTACTGAAGAATCTCCTTCAGACGGGCGGCGCACCACTTTACTCGATACTGCCATGGGGTGCCTGGGAGGCCGAGCGAACACGCGCTGTGCTGGGTGACGACTGGTGGCCTTACGGCGTTGCGAAAAACCGAGCAACGCTCGATGCACTCTGCCAGTACTCTTTTGAACAGGGTCTTTCGGCCAGATTGGTCAGCATCGATGAGCTGTTTGCCCCGGAGACGTTTGACGAGTTCAAGATCTGATTATGTGCGGGAGCCGCAGGTGATGATTACCGTGCGGGCCGTCGTATGCCGTGACTACACTGCAGATCAATCCGGTTTATACACATGAAGAGGTTCCGAACCGGGCTCACACCTCTGTTGGGCATAGTCAGCCATGCCCTGAAAATCGATAACCACGACCGGCTCGTTGCCGACGACCCAGGCATCATGGCCAGCTCCTAACAGCGAGACCTCCCCTGCTTTCACGTCCCTCTCGGTGCCGTCATCTGCCTTGATGTGGAGCGTGCCCGAAACATGGTACTGGAAGTGGGGAGCCTGGCAGCTTTCCGTCTTGACTACCGGTTTCAGTGAGTGCGACCACCTCCAGCCAGGCTCGAAGGTTGCCCGGCCGACGATTCTTCCATTCACGTTGATCAACTCAAGCTTGCCTTTATCAAAGTTCCTGACCTCATCCGGCGAATCAAACTTCCGTACCTCGATACTTTTCATACGCCCCTCCGTCTAGTATACATTGCGATCAACACCGCATCTTGGAGTGTACTATAATGCGCCTTTTCCTGTAGTCAAGGAGCGACGGCGGAATGGTTTTCCAGCCGCTCCGCCGCTTACTGCTCATCACTGTTGCCACCCACAATAGTGAAGAACTTACGCGCCCAGCAGCAGCCTGGCCTCAGTGGCGATGCCCTGCAACAGGGTCATGTGGTTCTGGCTGGTGGGGTCGGCGCTCTCGGGCTTCTTCCCGGTGAATTCGCAGTAGCTGGCCAGGACAGTGAGTCTCTGGAAATCCAGAGGCATGGCATCTTTGGCAAAGACCTGCAGGGCTGCATCGTAGCTCATGCCCTGCTCGAAACATTCCCTGGCACGCCGAAACTGGCTTTCAAGTTGCCTCCGCTGGGCGCTCACGTCGGCCAGGGTTCCCGGATCACCATGCCCGGCCACGTAGATCTCAGCATCCAGAGCCTCTATGGCCTTGTAGTTGGCGATGGTCTGGGTGACGCGGCCCTCGCCGGGTAGCGGCGGCAAGCCGTTTACGAAGACATCGCCACAAAAGACGATCCTCTCTCCGGGCAGATAGACCACCACATCGGATTCGGAATGTCCCACGCCCAACTCGAGCACGCGGACTTCACGCTCCCCCTGGTAGAAGGAAAGACTGCCGGTGAAGCTCATATCCTGAAGAGTGTAGCGGCCGCCTCTCAGATCCACATCGGGGAAAAGCCTGGCGAAGAGGGCGTCATGTCTGTCCTGGACCTTCTGGTTGGCTCCCGTCTCCTCACGTCCCCGACGGGTGCTGATGACGATGGCTTCCGGGAAAAGGTGATTGGTGTAAACGTGATCAAAGTGGGAATGGGTATTGATCAGGAAGCGGACCGACTTGTCTGTTACTCGACGAATTTCCGCCAGCAGGCTCTCGGCCATGGCGGCATTGGTCAGGCTATCGACCACGATCACATCCCGGTTCCCGATGATGACGCCGGCGCTGCTGTAGCAGATCAGGGGCTGCTGCAGGAAGGCGTATACACCGTTCGCAAGTTTCCGAAACTCAGGCATGCTGCACCGTCCTTTCCCAGGGCAGTTTCTGGTCAGCCTTTTGACGATTGTATATCAGCTGGCATACTTGTCAAGCACAAAGACATGACCGTTCACGGTCGGATTTGCGCCGGTCAAGAGTCATCGCTTGCCACAAGAAACACGCAACATTTGAGAGAGCAGCGTCTCCGAGGATTAGAGAAAGCAAGGCGTAATGAAGTCACTTTCGATGGTAGGTCGCTCTCGACCGACCGTATGGATCATCGGAGAGCCGTTGCATAACTGATGAGACAATAGTATAAGTAAACTCGTCATGAGAATTTTCATATATGGACAAGCGGAAATCGACCATCTCAAACGCCGTGACAAAAAACTCGGCGCCGCAATTGAGATGATCGGCATCATAAGGCGGGAGATCAGGCCCGACCCTTTCGAAGCACTCGTAATGAGTGTGGTAGCCCAGCAGATATCCAATAAGGCAGCCGATGCGATCCGGGCGCGACTTTACGCAACAGTAAAACATATTACACCGGAGAGCATTGCAAAGGTCGATTTCTCCCGGATACAGAAGTGCGGCCTGTCCGCGCGTAAAACAGAATACATCAAGGGAATAGCCCATGCCGCGCTGCGGGGCGACATAGACTTTTCTCGTCTTGATGAAATGAAGGATGACGAGATCATTCGCCAGCTCTCATCTTTGCGCGGCATAGGCATCTGGACTGCGGAGATGCTCCTGCTCTTCTCCTTATGTCGACCTGATGTTGTCAGCTGGACAGATCAGGCAATCAGGCGAGGCATGATGAACCTCTACGGACTTAAGGATCTGACAAAAGAGCAGTTCCAGCGTTACCGCAAACGATATTCCCCCTATGGATCAGTCGCCTCCCTTTACTTATGGGCTCTGTCGGTAAGGTAAGGGCCCATGGTGACCGGAGACGCCACATGCTGAGCCTATTACTTGCCGAACACTTTCTTTAAGAGGTCTGTTGTACGCGCCGCCGGGTTCGTCCTGATCTTCTGCTCTTCCTGCCCTACCATATAGAAGAGGCCGTCCAGGGATTTTGTAGTCACGTAATGATTGAGGTCGACCGACTCCGGTTTTGCAAAGGGAACAGCAGGCACCTTATCCATCATTCCATTGTAGGCGTGTGTCACGCCCACCTGGTTCATGCTTTCAGTTACGCTCGGCTTGAAATCATCATAGAGCTTTGACCAGGTTTTTGATTTGAAGTACTCAGTTGCCGCGGTATTGCCGCCGGACAGGATCTTGCGGGCATCGTCAATGGTCATTGCCTTGATTGCGTCGGAAAAATAGGAGGCCGCTTTCGGAGCTGCTTTTTCTGCCGCACGGTTCATGCTCAGGATGAAGTCATCCACCTGTTTCTGATACCCGAGCTTGCCGACTATTTCCGCCGCCTTCTGAATATTATCCGGCAGCAGTATCTTGATGGCCTGGTTCCCGAAGTAGCCGTTCAGCTGGGAAACCAGATGGACAGCATCCTTGGTTCCTACCGAAAGGGCGTCTTTCAGGCCTGCGACGATGGTGCTCTCATCCAATCCGGCGCCTGTCTGCGGGGAGGATTGGGCGCCGGGCACCGGTAACTCCGACAGTCCCTTTTTCAAAGCATCCCCAAAAAAATCTGCCGCGTAAACCGCTGTCGAAATCACAACCAGAATACAGGCAACGCTGATGCCCACTCTTTTCAAGCGTTTCATAGCGCCTCCTTTAGGCTGCCGTGCGCGCGATTCTGGCACGGCTCAGCCGGCCCTTTCACTCCAGACAGATACATTCTGAAACCGGGTCACGTGAATTGCTTCCTCTATGGCCATCATCATGAGGGCCGTCCCTGGGTCATCGATGAAGGTACTCAATTCGGGGTGCTTGCCCAAAAAGATGTTGCTGTATTCCTTCTTTCTGGCCCCTGCTCGCACCAGCCTTGCCGTACCTAGGAGTGTAACCGCTTCTGCCCGGCTCAGGTCCTCCGGGCGCTGTGACCGGTTGTCGATGAGGATGGAGACGGACCCCTGATTCATCATGTTTTTGTATTTGCGCGTGGCCTTTGATGTGGCGAAGATCACATTTCTGCGGTCAGCAGTAAATGCAAAAGCTATGAGAGAAGCGTACGGCTTACCTTCGCCAGAGGTTGCGAGAACAGCAAACCGCAAGTCCTCAAAGACCGAAAGTATTTGCGAAAGGTCCTTCTTTTGATCGTGTTTTGCGCCGGGCATATTCATTCCCTCACATTCGATGCAGCCCCTCGTTCTTTCCTCTTCCCTTTTACTATAAGGGCTGATTCGTTGTTTTTCACGTCTTATCTCATGGTTTTCAGAAGAAACCTTGATGTTGTCGATGATCGTTTCCTCTCGATGCGTCAGTCGAGGAAAATCGAGACAATCTTCTTTGACTTAATATCGACGAGACCCCTGTCGGTAATTCGCAGAAAAGGAAGACCCGTAAAAGGGATCGTTTGCAGTGTGAGGAACGGTCTGTCAATGAGGCTTCCGATCTCCTTCACGCTTTCATCCAGTTCTTTTGTTTTGTCCTTCACCTCTTCCATACTGTAAGGAGGTATGAGACCGTAAACCGGCATGGGGAATTCGTACATCACCTTGCCTTTGCGAACGACGACCACACCGCCCTGTATGTCTATCAATCTGTTCACGGCTGCCATCATATCCCGTTCGCTGCTTCCCACTACCAGTATATTTGATGTATCCCAGATGACCGTCGTGGCGAATGCTCCTTCCTTGATAAAGGTACCGCGTATGAATCCCCTGCCTATCTTTTTCTTGTCATTCCTGTGGATGACTGCAATGGGCAGAATATCATTCGCCACATCCTTTTCCAGATAGCCTGATGCTGCGCCTAATGTGACGACCGACTCCCTGGTTATGGTAGGATTGGCTATCTCCATAATGCGTACGCGGTTCTGCGGAGCGCGGGCCTTTATGCGAAAATCCTCTTCCTTCGTTTTTTGGGCGGTGATCGTCTTCTTCATTGCCGCGGGATAGCGATAAGGCTTGATCTCCGGCAGAAACGTTCCATCCGAGTACACCATGCGGCCGTTCACCATGACCTTCTTCACGGAGACTTTTGCCAGGTCATCGATAAAGAGAATATCCGCACAACGAAGGGGGGCTATCGCGCCCAGGTGGCGGAGCCCGTAATAATCTGCGGGGTTGATGGTCGCCATCTTCAACGCCGTCATCGGACTGAAGCCAAGTTCGATGGCGGTTCTCACAACCACATCCATATAGCCTTCCTCCACGAGCATGACAGGGTCGAACACGTCCGAGGCAAGAATGAGCCTGCGTTCATCCACGTCCGTGGTTTTGAGCGCCGCAAGCTCCTTCAGTTCCTTTCTTACCCAGCCCTCTCTGAGCATCACATAAATGCCGTAACGGAGCTTCTCCAGCGCTTCATCAGCCGTCGTCGACTCATGGCAGGAGGTGATGCCTGTGGTCATGTACTGTATGAGCTTGCTGCCGCGCGCACCGGCTGAGTGGCCTTCGAGTGTCTTTCTCAACGAGATTGCCAGAGCTGCCTGTTTCAGCAGCCTCTCGTCCCCTTCTATCATTCTCGTCCAGTAGCCCTCTCCGATACCCAGGAAATCATCACGCTTCAGAACATCCGAGAAATCTTTGAAGGATATACCTTTCGCGCGCTCCAGGCTCGGAAAGCTGGGGGTCAATCCAGGCGCAAGGAAGTAGCACCGGAGAGGGTAACCCTTGGTGCTGTCGATAAAGGAATGAAGCGCTGCGGTTCCGCACGATTGCGCAACCATGGCGCATTCGCTTATCACCGTTGTCGTACCACCCCGGATTGCGTACGGCACAATACCGTAAAACGGCTGCATACTATCCAGGTGTGTGTGAGAATCGAGGAAGCCGGGGCAGAGGTAAAGGCCATCCGCATCTATGACGGGAGTACCCGCGTGCGTATATCCGGTCTTACCTTCTGAGGGCTGGGCGCCACCATTTTCAATTGAAGCGATGTAGCCGTCTTTGATAAGAATAGTTACGTCCTCATCGATTCGATTCGTGAATACATTGACCACCTTTCCGCCTTTGACGATAACGTCAGGGATCAGATCTCCCTTGGCAGTGCGTAGAAGTTTCCCCAGAGTAATATGATCCATCATCTTTGTCCTTTCTTAACCTGTAACTTGCAACTCGTAACCCGAAACGAGTTGTTGACGTTGCTGAATTTTTCATTTTACATAAGAGGCGCGCGATTGTACAATTAAAAACCCCATTCGCCGTAAAATTGATCTATTGAAAGGTGACGTATGGACAAGGGCCTGACAAAATGCGTGAAAGCCGCCGGCTGAGCGGCGAAGATAGGTCCGGCGGACCTAGCTGATATTCTGTGCGGGGTAAAGATCCCCGCTGACAACAATGTAATCGTGGGCATCGAAGGCTTTGAAGACGCGGGCGTCTATAAGCTTACGGACGACATTGCGATAGTGCAGACGGTTGATTTTTTCACGCCTGTTGTTGATGATCCCTATTCCTTCGGCCAGATAGCAGCTGCAAACGCTTTGAGCGACATATATGCCATGGGCGCGATCCCCAAGACTGCCCTGAACCTGGTCTGTTTTTCTCCCAAGCAGCACGGCATAGACGTATTGAAAGAGATCATACGAGGCGGCATTGATAAAATCGCAGAAGCAGGCGTGAGCCTTCTCGGAGGCCATAGTGTCGATGATCCGGAGATAAAATACGGCCTCTCGGTCACGGGGATTGTGCATCCGGATAGAATCATGAGGAACGAAGGGGCTCTACCCGAGGACCTTCTGATTGTCACGAAGCCTCTGGGTACAGGCATTCTCAATACAGGGCTGAAGGGGGATGCACTCAACCCGGCTTCGATAAAGCGCGTCACCGAAGTCATGGCGGGCCTCAACGCGAAGGCCGCGGAGGCCATGCGGGCAGTGCGGACCCACGCGGCAACTGATGTGACGGGCTTCGGACTGGCGGGTCATCTGTCTGAGATGATCAAGGAACAGATCGGCGTGGAGCTGTTTCTTCAGAAGCTTCCCTATTTTGACGAGGCGAAAGGATTGGCAAAGGCCGGCTTCATGCCGGGCGGCCTCTACAGAAACCGTGACTTTTACGGCACATGCGTGGTGGGTGAGCCGCAGGGGTTCTTCTACGATCTGATTTTCGATCCGCAGACGTCAGGAGGGCTCCTGATGGCGATACATCCTGACGATCTTTCGCTGTTCGAGAAGAGCGCAGCAGCCCTTGGCGTCTCCCACTGGGTGATCGGCCGTTTCATATCGGAACCGAAAGGCAAGATCATCCTGAAGTAAGCAAACGCTGCCGTCAGAAACCCGCTACCACACCTAACGACAACAAGGAGTCTACCAGGGTATCGTTCTCGCCGGGCGACTTTCTTGACAATCGTTAGTTCTATATAGTACTATACGCTATCGGATGAAATTGGCGGGTGGCGCGTTGCTCCCTGAATTGTCTGGCAGCTTATCTCGCGGCCTGAAAGAGCCCGTGACCACAACGTTCATAAGGAGGGCATTAGTTGACTGAGCGGACAGATCTAAAGAGGCAGCGGGAGGCGGGATTTCTCATATCGCGGATTCATCGCCTGAGCCGGATCATCGTGAATAGAAAGATGAAGGAGCATAAGCTTGAAATCACTCCTGCGCAGGCAAGGATCATGTATGTGCTGTGGCGCAACGAAAGTATCCCTATCACGGAGCTTGGAAGAATAACCTCTCTCAAGAAGTCGACAATGACGAGCATGCTGGACCGGCTCGAAAAGGCGGGCTTCCTCGCTCGCGCGCATTCGAGGGAAGACAGGAGAAAGATCCTGATCCAGCGGACAGACAAAGACCGGGTATGGGAAAAGGAGTACGTGAATATCTCCAGGGGCATGGAGCGTCTCGTCTTCAAGGGCTTCTCAGAAAAAGAGAAAGATCAGTTCGAGGGATACCTTCGGCGGATCTCAGAGAATCTTACCTCGGTTGAAAAGAATGGCTAGACGCACGACAGGGAGGGGATCATGAAGAAGGCGTATGTTCTTGCGGTGGCAGCCATGTTGCTGCTCTCTGGCGGCTCGGTGAGTTTGTGCCAGGAGAACATGAAGCAGAAAGCCCGTCAGCAGCTGGACGAACAGGCCAAAGAATTCCGGAAAGAGGTGATCCGGATCACGGACAACGTCTATCATGCCGTGGGGTTCGACGGCTCGAATGCTGCGATGATCGTTGGGAGCGACGGCGTGGTGATCGTCGACACGCTTCGTACCACGGAGGCGGCAGAAGCGCTGCTGCGGGAATTCAGAAAGATAACGGACAAGCCGGTCAAGGCGATCATTTATACACACAGCCACGAAGACCACACCGGTGGCGCTGCGATCTTTGCGGGACAGGACAGGCCCGACATTTACGCCCGAGCCAACTTCGGGCGGGATATCGATGAGGGTTCTCCCGTGACGGGTATCATCATGCGCCGTGGAGTCAGAATGTTCGGCCGTGACCTGCCCGATAGAGATATCACCATCCGCGGAGTCGCGCCGGGAAAAACTCCGACGGGAGGCGTGGGTAAAGGCAAGCTGCCTCCGAACAAGTTCTTGTCCGAAGACAGGATGACAATCAGCGTTGCAGGTGTCGATCTTGATCTGGTTACAGCCCCGGGCGAGACCGATGATCAGCTCTACGTCTGGTACCCTGAAAAGAAGGTTCTCTTCTGTGGTGACAACTATTACAAGGCATTTCCCAACCTTTACACCATACGCGGGACTATGTACCGGGACGTTCGCGTGTGGGCCAACAGTCTCGACAAGATGAGCAAGGAAGGGGCTGAGTTTCTTGTCACTGGCCACACGCGTCCCGTTCTTGGGAAAGCCGAGGTGAAAGACTCGATTGAAAGTTACCGCGACGCTGTGCGCTCTGTCTTTGACCAGACTATCCAGGGTATGAACCGCGGCCTCACACCGGATGAGCTGGTGGAAACAGTTAAACTGCCTCCGAATCTCGCTGCAAAGCCATTCCTGCAGGAGATGTACGGGACAGTACCCTTTGCAGTTCGCGCGATTTTCGCGGGCTACCTGGGATGGTTCGACGGTAACCCCTCGAACCTGTATCCTCTGTCTCCCAAAGCAGAAGCTCAGCGGATCGCACGTCTGGCCGGAGGAGAAGAGAATCTGATGGCTGATCTGAGAAAGTCAGCGGAGCAGCTTGACTGGCAATGGGTCTGTCAGCTGGCGGACTATATCGTGGCGCTTGGTGGCAAGAATGGTATAGAGGCACGAAAGGTCAAAGCGCGGGCACTCCGTGAGCTGGGCGAAAACCAGGCAAACCCCCCAGCGCGTAACTACTATCTCTCTTCTTCAATTGAGCTGGAAAAACAATCGTCGAGGACGGCAGGAGAGGCAGCCAAGTGAAGGCGAGTGGCTACGACCAGCATTGGAGGCCGGATCGCAATCGTTAGCCTGTTGATATTCCGCCGGTAATACCAGGCGGACAATAAAATTGGCAGAATTGACAAAAGCATCATTGAAAGTGGCCGGCACGTTCAAAGGGCGAGTAGTTCTAAACAAGCAGAAAGCGAGAGGAGGGAGAGCAATGACCAGATTCATGTATGTTCCGATGGTAGTCGTAGTGCTCTGTATCGGTTTGGCCCAGGCACAGACGTTTGACCTCCCTGGGGTAGATCAGATCAAGACGCACAACGTCGTGGCAAGTACTGCTGATTTTAATGGGCGCACATGTCTTAAGGTGTCTCTTACCGACGACATGCAGGCAAAGATGTTGAAAGGACAGCCCGGGGATCAGGCAACGTTCGCCCTGCTGCCCGTTACCTTCCACAATGGCAGCATCGAAGTTGACAT
>DATKNH010000163.1 GCA_035541455.1 Syntrophorhabdales bacterium | reverse complement strand
CCAGATCCATGGTGACCACTTCATCCCATGTGCCTTTAAGAAGCGCTCCGAATTCAACCGCATGCTGCGGGCAAATCCTCCAGCAATTGCCACATCGGGCGCAGAGACTCATGTTGTGTAAGAGCTTTCTCTGATTACCCTGGTCCAGGTAATCGAGAGCGCTTGCCGGACAATTCTGCACACAAGCCAGACAGCCGTTGCAGCGCTCGTTGACAGAAAAAAGGCTTGTCATCTGTTCCGCTTCCCATTTCCCACTATCGTGCCCGGGAAGTACACGTTTGGCCGTAACACACCGCAGAGCTTGGCCGCTTCTTTCTGTGCACGCTGCTGTTGAAATTTATGCGGTTCGACATATGCAATGGCCTTTTTCTCGCAGACTCTCACGCACTGCGGCTCTCCATCGCAGAGATCACATTTGTAAGCAAGACCAACTTCGTAATCAAAGGCCATCAAACCGCTGGGACAGGCAGATACACACATGGAGCAACCCACGCAAAGGCTGGCATCGACAACTACTCTGGCGAGGTTGGTGTCTCTTGTAATTGCTTGTTTAGGGCATACAGCCATACACGGTGCATCGGCGCACTGTTGGCATGCGAAAGGCACAAAGAAGTTCCCGACCGGCTCTATACCTAACACATCGATTCTTTTGCGCGCAATTCTTCTATATCCGGAGTGTCGCAGGATACAGACCTTCTCGCATTCCTTGCAACCATCGCATTTAAGGGGATCTATCAGAAGGACCTTGGAAACCATGCTAGTCTGTTGTATGCTCTCAGAGATTCGCTCGACTTCACTATTGGAACTCTACAGCAAGCCAGATGCCATCCAGGATATTGCCGGAAAATCGCAATAAGATCAAGGTGTTGATAGGTAATAATCCGGTGGAATGGTTGCTCATAACAATGCATAATGAAACGGTATTGGCATACATTATTGCATTTAGCAATTGTATACTTCACTTCTAAGAAGTAGCCGCAGGTGCCATCAATCTGATATATGAATAACCAAGGCCAGGGTAGAAACTGCCATAGAACGGGCCCCCGCAATTGCACTGATGAAAAAAACCTGGAACCGAAATTCTTTGGAACCAAGTTCCGGCTCAATCGTTTGAATGGGCATCGATTACATACTCGTTGCTCAGTCATGTAATTTGGGATAGGATAGAGCAGGCGATGAAAGATTATTTGCTTCAGGGTGCGGCAATTGTTAGTGGCCTCATCTCTCTCTTCTGCTGACAGGCTGGCCCGCTCCTGGCCGGTCTGGGCCTGGGAAGCTTCACCATCTCTATATGGTTCCAGGAACATCGCTGCGTTTCTGTAATCCTCACCATAATTTTTGTAGCAGTTCTATTTTATAGGCAACGAAGATCAGCGTAAGAACGCAGGAGCGGGCCGCCCACGCCGCATAAGAAACGGAACCGAGCAGAAGATTGAGATCTTAGAGTACGAAGCAATGGAAGATACAGTTCTTTGCACGAAATATAATCAGCAGATAGATATAAGCAAAAATCCCTGTCCGCACCCGACCGATTACTGCCAATACAGGGACAGCTGTGTCATTAGCAGGCTTTGCATGGAGCGCAAGGAATGCAGGGAGCTGAGAAAGGCCGCGCGTGAGAAAAACAAAAACAAGGCTCAGCATTAACCCCATCGGGTATGTAAAAAATGATGTACGTGACATCAAATTTCAGAGCTGGAAGGACCTCGTTTCACGCCTCGTCATCAAACACAGATACGTTGAAGCGATGGAAGGGCTGGAGGAGTTCTCTCATCTGTTTATTATTTCCTGGCTCCATCTGCCTGGTAAGTTACTTTTAAAAAGACATCCAAGAGATCGGCAGGATCTGCCGGAGGTGGGCATATTCGCAACTCGCTCGCAAATGAGACCTAACCGTCTCGGTCTGCATCTGGTGCAATTGTTAAGAAGAGAGGGAAATGAACTTATGGTCACAGGTCTGGATGCCGTGGACGGCACTCCGCTCATCGATATCAAACCATATATTCCGCAGCAGGATGTACTTGCGGGTGTGACTGTTCCAGATTGGGTCCGTAAGCTCACCACACGAGAAAAGAAGAAGGGTAAAGGAACCTAAATCACACCGATTGCAGAGCAGACTGTAGCGCCTCTTTCACTGCCTCTTTCCGCGTCCGTCAGAAGACGGTGTTTCAATGCCGAAGGATTTGATCTTACGGAAAAGCGTGCTTGTGTTGATCCCCAGGTCGGCAGCGCTCTTCTTGCGGTTGCCTTTATGATGCTCGAGCGTGAGGTTGATGAGGTGCTTCTCCATGGAAGAAAGCTTGGATGAGTCTGGTTCGGCTCTGCCGATCACGCTCACCGGCCGGAGTTCCGGTGGCAAATGAGCGAGCCCGATCAATCCGCCGCTGCAAAGCACAAATGCCTGTTCGATGATGTTTTCGAGCTCACGCACATTACCGGGGAAATCGTATTCCATCAACCGGGATAACACCTCGCCCGAAACACCCGCAACGTCCTTGCCTTCAATTCGATTAAACTTGGAAATGAAGTGTCCCACGAGAAAAGGGATGTCCTCACGCCGCTGCTTCAGTGTGGGGAGTTGGAGACGAATGACACGAATTCTGTAATACAGGTCTTCCCGAAACGCGCCCGCCCTTACAAGCTCTGGAAGATTTTTGTTCGTCGCCACCACCACACGGAGATTGATCTTCACCGGCTGAACACTCCCCAGCGGCTCGATGACGCGTTCCTGGAGAACTCTGAGCAGACGTACCTGCATTGCAGGGGAAATGTCTCCGATCTCGTCTAGAAAAATGGTACCGCCGTCGGCAAGCGCAAAACGGCCCGCCTTGTCCCGCCGTGCATCGGTGAACGCGCCGGCTTTATAGCCGAAGAGTTCACTCTCCAGGAGTGTATCGGGCAGCGCCGCGCAATTGACGGCGATGAATTTTTTATTTTTCCGAGGAGACAGATTGTGTATTGCCCGGGCGAAGAGCTCCTTGCCTGTTCCACTGGCGCCCTCGATCAGCACCGTGCTGTTACTTTCCGCAACCCGTGGAAGCAGTTCAAAGAGCTGCATCATCGCAGGGCTTCGGCCGATGATGTCCTGAAAGCTATAGCGCGCATGAAGTTCTTTCTTCAGTTCCTCAAGCTGACTTAAGTCTTGAAAAGTTTCCACACCTCCGATTATAACATCATCACCATTCTTTAACAGAGCCGTAGAGATACGAATCGGAACCCGGCTTCCGGCCTGGTTCACAATATACGCTGTTGCATTGACCACAGGCGTGCCGTCAGACATTGTTCGCTTGAGCGCACAAGCTGTCTCACAGATCGTTGCATGAAACACCTCACCGCAGCGCCGGCCTATTGCCTCATCACGAGTGACACCGGTGATCTTTTCCGCAGCCGCATTGAATGAGGTGATACGCCAATCCGCATCGATGGTAAACACCCCTTCATTTATGGAATCGAGTATGATATCCCTCCTCGTTTTTTCTGGCTCGATCATAAGAGAATACTACCACCTTTAACCAATTGTGTCAATAGATACCATTGCTAATTGCAATATTGTTGAGCGCCATGTCGTGCCATAATGCATCAATATGACTGCCACACAACTAACGTCATATCGTACAAGATACTGTTATTACTATTCTTTGGCTGCAACGCATTCGATGGCATCCGCCTTGCTATCTGGAATCAATAATGGAGAAGGTTGGCATCTGTTATCACATGGGTCGTATCTCTCCTGTTCTTGATGTCGCGAGTAACATGCGCGTTTACGAAGTTGAGAACGGCCGGATCAAACAGGTTGAAGAAAAGGTACTGACCGCCAAGAGCACCTTTACCCGTGCACAGGAAGTCAGTGGCTACGGCATCGCGACCGTCATATGCGGCGCGATCTCGAGACCCCTCGAACAGGCGATGGGTGCATTGGGCGTCAACATCATTGGTTTTGTGTGTGGTTCAATAGAGGAAGTCATCAAGGCGTACGCAGACGGGTTCATCCAGGACGAGAAATTTCTGATGCCGGGTTGCTGCGGTCATGCGCGTCAGGTTGATGGTTACCCGCTCGACAAGAGCTTGGTAAACCGAATAAAGCGCGGTCCTCTTAAAATAGCAGTGGCAAGCATCGACGGCACACTAGAGGGGCCCGTGGACGAGCGGTTCGGAAGGTGCAGAAAACTGGTGATATACGCTCCCCATTCGAATACATTCGAATTGATCGACAATGGACCCACTACGCGATTGGTCCAGGGTGCAGGAGTGCTGACCGCTCAACAGGTGATCAATGCGGGTGCGCACGCGGTGATCAGTGGAGATTTCGGTCCCAAGACCCATCAGGTTCTTCGGGCTGCCGGTATCGAGGTCTACTCAGCGGCGCGCATGAGTGTGAGGGAGGCGCTGGCGTTATTTGAAGAGGGCAAATTGAGAAAAGTTGGCGGCGAGGACGTGCAGCCACGGAAATGAGGAGAAGAATTGCGCGGCTGCCCTGGAAGGGCAGTCGCGTTTGATGTTCATGATTAAACGCGAAAATGATTCTGGTCCAAATGGACCGTCCTCGGATGAATCGCTTGACGTTGGTCGCAAGATGAAGTATCGATGGCAGGCACCTGTCCCGGATTGGCTCTGGTGGTGGGACGGGAAAGAAAAAGGCGGAAGAGAAGAGAATAAGGAATTACACCATGAACTGCGAGAACCGTTGCACGCAACGTATCGTCTCACTGGTAGGAAAGAGAGGAGTTAGCTATGCCGCAAGGTGATGGAACAGGACCGATGGGAACAGGTCCCGCAAGGGGCAGGAGACAGGGAGGGCAGGGAGAAGGCGCTAGAGCCTGCGCAGCGAGAATGGGGAGGAGGGGCACCGGACCGGTGACTGAGTGCTTGTGTCCACAGTGTGGGACGCGCTCGCCCCACCACCAGCCAGGCACGCCCTGTACGCAGCAGAAGTGTCCGCAGTGCGACAGCGCCATGGTGCCGGCACATTAAGCGCGCAATGAGAGATTGTCTCTTGGCGACGTTTGTTACCTTTGAGCACTTCAGGGAATACGACTGAGATGAAGATTATACGGGGTACGAAGATTGTGTTTGCAAGCGGCAAAGGAGGAACGGGCAAGACGACAATTGCCGCAAACCTGGCCTGGTTCCTCTCTTACGCGGATCAACGGGTGCAGTATATAGACTGCGATGTCGAGGAACCGAATGGCCATCTTTCCCTGAAGCCGGCTCTTGAAACGAGGGTGCCCGCGCGTAAGTGAGGCGAACATAAGTTGTTATGGAAATACTACAGGCAATCATAGACAACATTCGGGCTGATGCTCCAGTACGGGAGATACGAAAAGGCATTCATTGGACTGCTGTCGTAAGCAAGCACTGCGGCCTCTCCTCAACGATGATCCGTGACTATTGCTGTGATGACGAAGGAGAGAATGATTTCCAGAGCATGTTGTCGAAGCTCACAGCGCTGGAGATTGCTCGGTATGTTTTGTCCGATGATATAAGTAAAGCCTCGCTGGGTCTTGCGGCTGTAAATTCCCTGATCGATATCGATCAGGGAAAGTGCGTCGAACTTAATGCTGGCGGCTTGATAGCAGAAAACGGTGAGGGGAAAAACGTGTCGGTCATCGGCCATTTCCCTTTCGTTGATGAGCTCAGACCTATTGCCCGGAATCTATGGGTCATGGAACTGCATCCGCGACCCGAGGATCACCTGGCCGAGGAGGCAGAGAAATTTCTGCCGCAATCGGACATCGTGGCTATATCGGGCACCACGCTCATTAACCACACGCTACCGGGGCTCCTACGACTCTGTACCAATACGAGCGTCAAGATGCTTCTCGGACCAACAACGCCGGTAAGTGAGGTTTTATTCGATTACGGCCTTGACGTCGTCTCCGGAAGTATGGTGACGGACGAGGCTCTGGTGCTCAGGCATATCAGCGAGGGCGCCAGCTTCAGACAGTTGAAACGGGGAGGCGGTATTCGCCTTCTCACCATGATGCGAAAGGAATTCAAAAATACGTGATGAAGAGTCAGAGGGAGTGATGGACATTTACGGCGATCTTAAACAGGAGTTCCGTAAACTCATCGAAAGCGAAAAACGAATTGCTGATGAAGAAATAGCGGTCGTCTCCGCAAAGACGCTCTCGGCAATGGAGGCTATCGGCAAACCGGGGCGAGACGATTTTCCTCTCATGAAAGGCAAAGAATTCATGGTGGAGGCGAGATTCAGGGATGCGAAAGGTCAGGCGTTCACCGACAGGCCCGGCAACTACGCAGGGTCAGTGCGAAGCGTTCTGTCGTTTGATCTGTCTGACAATCTTCGCAGAGCGGTATTCCTGGCAAGCCTCAACGCCATCATGCGCCATAAAGGTCTTGTTACCGGGACAGTGCACTGTAAGGATACCGAGCCCGCCCAGTGCGCGACCCACCTGGTGGAATACATAAAGATGACGTACAAAGATCCGCGGGTGGCTCTTATCGGTTACCAGCCCGCCATGGCTGAAAAACTCTCGAAAGCTTTCCCGCTTAGAATGCTCGATCTGGACCAGGACAACATCGGCAAAGAGAAGTTCGCAATAACCGTTGAACCCCCCGATAACGTGGCCGATGTGGTCTCCTGGTCTTCGGTTGTTCTGACAACGGGCTCGACAGCAGTAAATGGCACGATCACACGGTTCCTTAACGAAAAGGAAGTCATTTTCTACGGAGTAACTGCAGCGGGTATTACGTCCCTGTTTGGCTGGGAACGATACTGCCCGTTCAGTCATTGATGGGTGAGGAGTCCCGTTGCGGGTTTGCAAGAAAACAGCCGGTGAGCGTATGGCGATTGTGCGATGAGGGAGGTAAACTAGAATGGGCTATGGCGCTCCCGCCCTCTACCTTGCATTGAAGGCCTAGTATGAGAGGAGGATCACGGAACGATGAAAGTGACACTCAATTTTGAAGGGATGCCCGTACTCTATAGAGTGCTCAACAAAAAGAAGGAATTCGAGTTTGAGTTTCCGGGCGCGACGCTCCGCGAGCTGACACAAAGCCTTGTGCGGAAATTCGGTCAGTCGATATCGAAAACTATCCTCGACGGTAACGGTGATGTGGATTTCGAGATCCGCGTTGTCCTCAATAACGGGACGTATCTGACAGAATCCCGTATGGACACTTTGTTGAATGAAGGCGACATAGTGGCCTTTCGAGGGGCATCCTGAGGATGACGGACGCGGCCAGGCTGGCCGCAATGTTGCTGAGAGCCGACTGCTATTTGGTCTACAAATTTCAGAGCGATGAAGGGAAAGCATGATCGACAGCACTATTACTATTCCCGAAAAGAGAAACAAGCGACCGGCGTGGACCCGCACGGTGGACATTGTGCTGCGAACGGCTCATGTGGCGGTGACCAGCGTTCTGTTCGGAGCGGCAGTTTATGGGATTACCTTTCACGAGCTTTCGTTCTGGTTTCATCTCGCCACTACTACCGGGTGCGCACTTGTTGCCTCAGAAGTTTACCATTGGCCCCACTGGCCCTATCAGGGCCGCGGAGTGATGGGCCTGATACATATAGGTCTTCTTGGGCTCATTTATATACGACCGGGTATGCTGCT
>DATKNH010000162.1 GCA_035541455.1 Syntrophorhabdales bacterium | reverse complement strand
AATCAAGTGAGAACGTGATATCGACGGGACCGGCCGCAAGTGCCGCAGTTTCTCCGAGAAATCCTGCTGCCATAAAAAGAAAAGCTACAAGCGCCAACAGGTAACGAACTTTTCCGTGCATACGTTCCCCCTTCTCGTTATGTTGTTTTTGAGCTGCGTCGCGCACGCTATTCAAGGAGATACGCTATGGCCCGTGCCGGCGCCCCGTCTCCCATCATCATTCGTATCGGCAGGCAGAGAAGATATATTCTCTTGCCCAGTAGATGCCTCGCCTCGTAGCTGATTTCCTCGATAAGCGGGATGCCGTTACCCAGCAGAAGATTGTGCGCCGGATTTTCAGGGTTCCCGTACTGGTCGATGCTGAAGAAGTCTATGCCGACGGATTTGACTTTCTTCTGTACGAGCCATTCTGCTCCGCTCTTGTCCAGGTAGGTATACTTGGCTGTTATCCAGGACTCCCCGAGATGTTTGGAGCAGCCGGTGAAAAGGATCACGATGTCGTCAGGTTTTACCAGGTCCGCATACTTCTTCAGATCGTCAGCGCTGACGCCAGATCCGATCTCCTTGTAGGAGAGGTCCAGCACAACGCCTTCGCCCATGAACTTATTCAAGTCCATCTCGTCCAGGGCACGTCCCTCATATGAGAGATGGCGCGGTGCGTCAACGTGCGTGCCATGGTGTGTGGCCATGGTTACCTTGTGGACGTTGAACCCGCCCTTGTCGACACTCGAGACTTGTTCCACCTCCAGAGGAAAACTTGCCGGATAAAAGGGCATTTCTTTGGAGACAGGATTCGAGAGGTCGTAATACTTTCCCCCTAGCTTAGGAACCATACTCATGTTGTCCTCTCCGTTGTTATGGATTGACTGCCCGTGGCGCTCGGCTCTAGATCGCGGGCTGTCGCAGGATTGTAGAAGGCCACGTTTCGCCGAGCAAACTATAGTAAAAGCGACATCTCATGTCAAGCGAATTGGGGTGAATGCAGAGGGCGATGGCGGCAGCCTCTTTGAATAGAGTCGAGTGTGGTTTCCATCGGATGGCTTTATTTTTGCAGACGCTTGACGTAAGTGAGAAAAGGAGAAAAGAGTATGCATCGCGCGAAAGAAATTATGTGCTATCCGTTCAGGCGCACCCCGTTGACTGTCGCAGCGCTCATGGCAGTGGTCTGTGCACTCGCCCTTACCGCGCATTGAGTATTATGAGGCGTTTGGAGGCTGTTTCCAGTGAAGGCGGGCACTGATCGACAGCCAAATAATAATGACTGAGATGGACTTATCATCGAGCACAAACGAGCCGATGATTCTGATAAGAGCATCGGCCATACGCCGTAAGTCCTATTGCAAGGCCTGCACATACCGTACTATCTTTTGACTGCAGGTGCTGAAGTAATGACGGAATTGCCTTTCAGACTCAAGGGTAGAATCTTCAGAAGTGCTATGCCGTTCTGCATCTATGACGAAAAGCATACGCTTTTTGGCCAGTACCAGAAGTTGCGCATATCGGTGGTTCTTGTTCTGGCAGGACGGGTCGAATGCCTGCAAAGAACAGGCATAGACCTTGTCGATTTTTATGGCGAGCGAGGCCTTCACGTTATTCATTTCCCAATTCACGACTTCGGCGTCCCCCGCAAGGCGCCTTTGAAACGGGTGCTCCGCAAGGTGATCCGGCTCGCAAACGACGGTCATAATATTGCCATCCACTGTTTCGCAGGTGTTGGCAGAACAGGCACTGTGGCCGCGTGTCTCGCGGGGGAGATATTTGGTGATTCGGGAGCAGAGGCTATCAAGCGCGTCAGAGCCTGGATAGGGGACGGCTCAGTAGAGACTCACGAGCAGAAGAGATTCGTGGTGGAGTACTGCGAAGAAAACGAGTGATCACGAACTCCGCGACGGGCTCCTGAACCGCTGATCGTCCCCTATCTTCATACCGAATGGGCTTTGTCAAAGCCCGGGTTATCTTACTCTTTATAGACCTTCTCGTATTTCGCCTTCAATGTGTACACGTCTTTGACAATCTCCGCGCTGGGCAGGCCCTCGGCTTTTGCCCTCTTGATGTACTCGTCAATAATCGGCTTCATCAGCTTTGGTATTTCTGCCTTATCTGATGCGGGCAGCTGCAATACCTGGTGGTTGTACTTCTGTTTAGACCAGGCCACAGCCTCGGTCACATGATCGTCCACATACTTGGCTGTCCACTCAGACTGCTCTCGCCTCATGTCGTCGAATATCTTTTTCACGTCAGGCGGAAGCGAATTCCATTTGGCCTTGTTCATGACGACGGTGAAATCGGTGAGGGCAATGTTGACAATGGTCGTATATGGACAGTACGCGGCAAAATTGAAGTCCTTGAGCACTTCGATGGAAGAAACAATGCCTTTCACCACGCCCTTCTGGATTGCCTCGGGTGTGTCCGATTGGGGCATGGCGACCGGTGTAGCGCCCAGCGCCTGCACTGCGTCCGCCAATGTGCCTGATACGCGCACTTCCATGCCCTTCAGGTCTTTGAGCGTTCTGACCGGCGTCTTGGTCATGAAGCTGGAAGGCGGAGACGTGAATGCAGCAAGGATCTTCACGGTCTCAAATTCTTTCGGGTTGTATTTTTCGAGCAGGTCGTAGAGTGCCATGCTCGCCACCTTCGAGCTCGGGAAGCCTACCGGGAGGGAAATTGCTTCAGAAATCATGAAGCGGCCCGGCTGGTAGCTCATGGCGAAGTTGCCGATATCGGCTATTCCTGACTGGACGCCATCGAACATGTTCTTGGCGCTGACGAGTGTGCCTCCGGGAAAGGTGTGGACCTTCACCTTCCCATTGGTCCGCTTTTCAACCTCTTTTGCCCACCGTTCCATCTGCACACAGGGAAAGGTCCCTTCAGGCGGGAAGTTGGCGTAGTTGAGATGTATTGTTGTCTGACTTTGTGCCACACTGCTTGAGGCGGCTATAGCGCCGCAGGCGAAGCACATGATAATCGTTGCCACGGTGAGTCTCCTAAGCATAATTACCTCCTTTATTTTTGAGTCTGATCATAAAGCATACTGCCGCGTCGATTATTCCGCTATCACCTCCCTCTGAAGAGATGTACTCTCGCTCGGTATGACGGGACGCATTGACCATCAAGACTGTGTGCCTTCCATGAGGAGATTCTTCAACTGTTTCATGGAGAGCCCTGAGAGCCCCAGGGCATCAAATGTTCTTCCTGTTTTCATGAAGTCTGTTCCTGCTACCACCCCGGCAATAGTGAGGAGAGAACGGGCGACCGGGACGTCCACTCCTGCGTACGCTGCTGCCGATACGAGAAAGGCCAGACCGTACGCGATATCTTCTGTTACGTAGCGATGACTGTAATCGATATTTTCCGACCAAAGATGGCTTGCCATGAGGAGTCGTTTCGATTCCCTCGGATACATCCATTCATTCGGCCGCGTCTCATCATAATAGTCCTCGAGGGGATAATGGTTCGGCTGATAATCGAAGCCTTCTCTCACCCGTATCCGCTCCCCGTCAAGAAGCGAGATTACCTTCCTGATCCCGGGTGTGGTTCCTTCGTTGTGAATATCGTAGGCTGATGGATGCTCGATAGGACCGGTGTTGAGGACAATTAGAGGCGGATGGATGACCGGCCCAGCGTTCATGAGAGCTCCGGAGAGAGCGTCTTCGATAGCGTGGGCCGAGGGGAAAAACCCCTGAATCTTCCCCACGGCATCATCGGTCTTCTTCGCCGGGAAGACGCCGGTCGGAAGGTGGCAGGCGCGCACCACGATGCGAACCTCGTGCGCATCGATCTTCCTTGTCAGATACGGATTCGTTCCTGTCTCTGCAACGGCGATATCCTTGCCGCACCCCATCTCGCGAAATTTCCTGTACATGATGTAGGAGCCGAATGTACCGGGAGGCAGATAGACGACCTGCCCGTCCTCCAGGCACGGTGCGAGGCTCTCCGCGATGGGAATCTGGGTGAACGCGGGGAGGATCGACAGGATTACCTCCACACCCCTTACCGCTTCACTGATATCATCGGTGACGAGCGCGATCCGGGCCTCTCCCCGGAGTGTAGGCCCCGAGACCGTGATAGTGCCGGTTTCTCTTACGGCTGACAGCTCCTCAGGAAATTTGCTCCACAGTCTTACCTCGCATCCCTGTAGCGCGAAGTCCGCGGCTGCCGCGAAAGAGCCGTTACCTCCGCCCAGGACGGCTATTTTCTCTTTCATCGTCTCCCCCTCATTCTCTATCTGATCGCTTTGAGCACCTTTATGAAATCGCGATATTTATTTTCAAACAGAGATTTCGTGTCGCGACCGTGGTAGTCGTATATGCCTTTTCCTGCCCGCGGTCCCGTCTCCCCCTTTTCCATTTTTTCCTCAATCAGTTTTGGAGCCTTAAACCTCGCGCTTCTGTATGCTGTATAGAGAAAGCGGTCAGCGTAATAGAGGATGTCGAGGCCGCCCAGGTCGATGAACTCCAGAAGACCAAGCACGGACAGCCTGAAACCAAAACCGTACCGGATCGCAACGTCGATATCCTCCGCGCTGGCAATTCCTTCCTCCAGTATGCGCACTGCTTCGTTCATAGCACCCGCCTGAATCCTTGGGATGATAAAGCCGGGGCTGTCTCTCAGCACCACCGGCACCTTACCGATGCTCTTGAGCAGTGTGGTCATCTTTTTCACTGCAGTATCGGCGGTTGTGTTGGCGCGTGCAACCTCCACGAGGGGAATAATAAAGGCAGGATTCAGCCAATGGGTTATGAGCAGCCTCTCTGGATTGGCAAGCCCACGTGCCATCGTTTTGATATCAATGGTGGAGGTAGCGGATGCGACTATTGCGGTAGAACGTAGTAAAGGCGATATATCGCGGAAAAGCTGGATCTTCAACTCCGGCCTTTCGGGCAGGGCCTCGAAGATATACTCCCCGGCAACATTCTCTCTGGTGATTCCGCTATAGAACGTCAGGGAAGAGAGAACCGCCGCAGGACGCAAGGCAGTGTACTTAAGCTTGCCGAGGAGTCTGACAGTTGAACCCATTTCTTCACGGGCCCGTGCAATCAGTTGTTCGCGCTCCTTCCGGCTTCTCTCTTTCACGTCCACTATCTTCACAGGCACACGGGCTAGAGCAAACGCGAGAGCAATGCCGAGGCCCATACGACCTGGACCCACAACGACAATGCTCTTTTCCTTTCTCTGCTTATCTTGCATCACGCTCCTCCTGACTGGGCACATCTTTCACTCCACAGCTAGGCTGCTTTTGTCAACACTATCCCACTGCCGTTATTTTCGCAAGAACGAAAATCGACTTCGCAAACGCCTGGATACCGGCTCAAGCTTGAAACGACAAACGGGAAAGAGCGCTGCTGAGTGATTCCCGGTCAGTACGATCGCTCTATGTGATCTCTGACGAAGTGCTGCATGATCCGCAGATCGTCCTCATCGTACCTGATCGTGATGCCCTCGTGCCCCTGTTCATTCTTATCACACTGTTTTTCTTTTTGAAACTTTTCGCTTGCCTGGTACATTCTGCGCCTCCTTTGAAATAAAAAAAGCCGCTTTGAGTATTCGGGCCTCAAAGCGGCTATAAAAAAACCGCGTAAGCCCTGGAATCCGTCTATCCCAGGACTTAAGCGGTCTTTCTTACTGGGACAGCCGGTTAGCTATCCCACCACCATACCTTCCGCATGTTGGTTCTGTCTGTTCTCATGAAGTGCATAAGGGTACCAGTAAAACACATGGAAAAGTTTCTTGTCAAGGAGTTTTTGAATTCGCTTGTCAAATCGCAAGAAACCTGGTTGCGCGGCTCCAAAACAGCGCCTCATTGCGACCCGAATAGCACATTGAGGCGCATCAGGAGACTTAAGTCTCCTTCAGCCTTGAACTCGCCTCTCATGAAGGCCTGTTGGCCGTCTTTCTCCCTGGCCGCAATCGCCAGCCACACTTCCGAAGGAGTCTTGATAGTCAGGCTTGGTGCGGGGGCTCGCCCCTCGTTGTACGTGCAGGTTCCGTTACCGATCGAAAGGAACCACGCTCCCGGTTGTCTGCCCGTTACATCAAACTGGATCGTGGCTTTGAGATTGCCCGCAGCGGATGGGTTAAATGTCAGAGCCATGCCCCGAAGGAGGAGTCTCATATCCTGGGACAGTTTCTTCTCCTGTGCCGAAGTTCTTGCTGTATCTTTTTGGAAGCTGTCCCACCAGATGTTTGCCATATCCGCCAGTTCTTCTACGGGTACGACAGGCTGCTGAAGGCTCGCTTCTGTTTCTTTTGAAACGGCGCCATCACGAACCACCTCGACTCCCGCCTGAAAGGCTGCTTTGAATATGCCTTCTGCTTTTTGCCTGATGAAGTCCTGCTTCAACACGAGCTCCGCAGAAGGGACGAGGAGTTCGCCCACCAAAGGGATCTTCCCTGATTTCTCTATGTGACGAAAGATTTGTCTGAGCCCGTCAAAATGAGAGACTTCCGGGAACCCGCAGGTGGAAACGAGTACCATCCCGGAAGCACCGCTGCTGTATCGTTTAGGATGGCGATAGGTATCACTCTCTTTGACCAGGTGCGGGTCAAGGAGGGGGAGCATCCTCTCCTGGAATGCTTTCAGCAACGCGGTAACATTGTAATTATAAAGCGGTGTAGCGTAGACGAGAAGGTCTGCGCCCCTTACCTTATCCAGAAGCTCGGGCATGTCGTCTTTAAACACGCATACACCAGGCGTTTTCGTCCAGCACGTGTAGCAGCCCACACAGGGGTGTATGTTCTTTTCTTTGAGATAGACCGTTTCGACCGCCGCCCCCTCGCTTCTGGCGCCGGCCAGGAATTCCTGAAGGAGTTTTTCCGTGTTGCTGACCTTTGGCCGCGGGCTACCCTGGATAGCTAAAACGTTCATGCTCTCTTTCCCTCCTTTTACGGATGACTGTTCTTTGTCAAGTTTTTCCTCGAAGCGATTTCTTTCGGGTGACTGATCTGTTGCGGGTGGGCGAAAGAGTTCCGCCATTTTCATGAGCAATGCCATGTCTCCCTGGACGGAGAACAAGCCTTCCATCAGCGCCTTGGGTCGGTCCACTTCGCCACGCGCAATCTTGAGCCAGGCTTCTGCTGACGAGTTGATAGTGAGGGTAGGTGAAGATTCACGTCCCTCCCTGAATGTGCACTGACCGTTTTTTACGGATAAGACCATGTCTCCGCCGCCTTCACCGGAGAGCAGAAACTGGATTGTAGCGGAAAGACCCGGTATAGCGTCAGAGTTGAAGCCGAGGGGCATCCGGGAGATCAGGTCCCTTGCCGTGCCTTCAAAGAGCGCATGTTCTTCGGGTCTGGCAGGGAACTTTCTCTTCAAGTAGAATTCCGGGTACATCTTTGAGAAAGGCAGTCCGATGGCAAGCACGAGAATGAGCGGCACAAGAATTGAGAATAGGGGTTTCCCCTCACCAGAAAAGCTGGAGCAGGCTGCGGCCAGAAAGAGAGCGCTCCATACGTACGTAATGTGGAGGTTGATGGTCCGGAACTGAGGCGTGTTCCAGACACTCTCCGGGTACCACTGCTTGGCGATAGCGTACGTGAAGGGGTCGAATCCAAACGCCTGCGGCAGAAGGGTTGTCAGGCAGAGAACTATATAGAGCAATGAAGTAGAGTGGGTGACGAAATGCATGGCGATTCCTTCCGGCATGACAAAAACCCAGAGCGTCGCGACAGCGAGAAAAGCGAGAAAGGCCCGTTCGAGGTACGTCGTCTGCTTTGTGAGCTTTCTCGAGAGAAGACATTGGGCCAGAGCGCACGCGACACCCGCGAGGGCCGCGATTCTCGTCTGGCCCAGGGTCGCCGGGCCAGTGCGCGCTACCACTTTGAACAGAATGACCGGTACGAAAGAGGTGACCATCAGAAGCGTATGGGTTCTAGGCTTCACAATATCCTCCCGGAAGGCGGTTTGCTTGACCGCCTGTCTCCTGCACACCCTTTCCGTGGTAACTCAGGCACATATATGTATGTACATATATAATACTGCACATATAAAAAGTCAAGAGAATTTTCATTGCCCGTTTACCGGCGGCAATCGCGTTTCGCTTGACAGAGCCTTGCCCAGCATTTAGAATCGCTTTGGCAAAAGACTCGACTCGAGGGGGCAAACAGATATGAAAGGCTTGGCATCATGCGTGGCGGCCATACTCTTCACGCTGGTCGCATTGGGTATCGGGGTTTCATGCGGTTTTGCGCAGTCGTATCCGAATCACTCTGTTCAGTTCGTGATCCCGGCGACACCAGGTTCGGCTATAGATATTCCCGGAAGGATGGTGGCAGACGAATTGTCAAAGAGCTTAGGAGTGCCGTTTGTTCCCATCAACAAGCCCGGGGGATCGTTCACACTGGGTACGGATTTTGTGGCCCGAAGCAAAAAAGACGGCTACACGCTCGTCTATACGAACAATCCGGCCATCGTCTATTCCCGGATCATCAGCCCTGACACTGTTCGCTATGATCCGGATAAGGATCTGGAGCCGTTGGGACTCCATTTATTCTTCGCTCACGCGATTGCAGTGCAGTCGAACGCTCCGTGGAAGACCATGAAAGAACTATTAGACTACGCCAAGGCAAACCCTGATAAACTGCGTGTGAGCACTGCGGGAATCGGATCCGTCACCCACTTTCATCTCGAGACCATCGAGTCGTTGACCGGCACACAGTTCAACCACGTGCCCTTCAAAAGCGGCGAGGCGGTCATCACTGCACTCCTGGGAGGACACGTGGAGGTGACCTTCGACGCGGTGAGCAAAATCATACCCCACGTCGAATCCGGGAAGCTGAGAATGCTTCTCACGACCATTAAAATGAAAGAGTATCCCAACGTGCCAACCATTCGTGACCTGGGGTATAAGCAACAATTGGTTCCGAGCTGGTTCGGTATGTACGGGCCGGCGGGACTTCCTGAAGACGTGAAGAAGGTTCTGGTTCCGGCTATTGAGAAGGCAATGAGGAATCCCGAGCTAAAGACCAAAATCGATAAGCTCCAATTCATTGTTGATTACAGGCCCCCCGCTGAGCAGAAGAAATTGGCTGCTGACGAGTATGCAGGAGCGCTTGTCATAGCAAAGAAAATAGGGTTGCTTCAATAACGTGGCTGGGATCCGATCCCCTTGGAACGCTTTGTTGCGCTAATCAGTTCAGGGACCGGGAGAAAACTTGCAGCGACTTAATTGTAATCGGAAGGGGTGAAGAACATGGCAAGAATTGAAATGAATGTGGAGAAGATGCTCGACCGCGGCCCGAAATACGGCTTCCTGGAGGTGCAGGTGAGCTTCGAGGAAAAACCGTCTCCCGAAAAGGGCATGAGCCTTGCGTCGGTCATTATCTCTTTACCCAAAGCAGAAGTGGGGAGCATGTCCATCGACCAGATCAGAGCCATGGCCCTCTCCAAAGCCCGCTCCTTCATGGAGGAGTGTGTGAAGAGCGCCGCGGGCAACTGATTACGTATCCTTTTACTGCCTGGTCAGATGCCTGTACTTGATGCGATGGGGCTGGTCTGCGGCCGGACCCAGGCGGGCCTTTCTGTCGGCTTCATACTCGGAATAATTCCCGTCAAACCAGACGACCTTGCTGTCACCCTCGAAGGCCAGCATGTGTGTGGCGATGCGGTCGAGAAACCATCGGTCGTGGCTTATGACCACGGCGCAACCGGCGAAGCTCTCTAAAGCCTCTTCAAGCGCACGCATGGTGTTCACGTCGAGGTCATTCGTTGGCTCGTCAAGTAGAAGGACGTTTGCCTCTTCCTTCAGCATACGCGCTAGGTGTACGCGGTTTCTTTCTCCGCCCGAGATCATTGACACCTTTTTCTGCTGATCGTTTCCTGAAAAATTGAAGCGAGCCACGTAGGCTCTGGAATTGACCTGCCGTTTGCCTAACTGAATAGTGTCATCTCCTCCCGAGATGACCTCCCATATGGTTTTGTTTGGATCGAGAATGTCGCGGCTTTGATCGACGTACGCCAGCTTCACAGTCTCGCCGATCTTGAAGGTGCCTGAATCAGGTTTCTCCTGGCTGGTGATCATCCGGAAGAGCGTAGTCTTTCCTGCTCCGTTTGGCCCGATAATGCCTATGATGCCGCCGGGCGGCAATGAGAAACTCATTCCCTCCATGAGAATATTCTCCCCATAGCCTTTACTCACGTTATCAGCCTCTATCACCACATTGCCCAATCGTGGTCCAGGTGGAATGTAGATCTGCAGCTCTTTTGCACTCTTTTCCACGTCGCGACTGAGGAGGGCCTCGTACGAACTGATACGGGCTTTTGCTTTCGCGTGGCGCCCCTTGGGAGACATCCGTATCCATTCAAGCTCGCGCTGCAGGGTCTTCTGTCTCTCGGTCTCAGACTTCTCTTCCTGCGCCAGGCGGTTCTGCTTCTGTTCAAGCCACGAGGAATAATTTCCTTTCCACGGGATCCCGTACCCTCTGTCCAGTTCCAGGATCCACCTGGCCACGTTGTCGAGAAAATACCGGTCATGCGTGACAGCGATCACGGTTCCGGCATAATTCTGCAGATGATGCTCCAGCCACGCCACGCTCTCTGCGTCGAGGTGGTTGGTCGGTTCGTCCAGAAGCAGAATATCAGGCTTCCTGAGGAGCAGCCTGCAGAGGGCCACACGGCGCCTCTCACCGCCGGACAGGACACTGACCGGAGTGTCTCCCGAAGGGCAGCGCAGCGCATCCATAGCCATTTCAAGACGCGAATCAAGATCCCACGCGTCGAGGGCATCCAGCTTTTCCTGCACTTCGCCCTGTCGTTCGATGAGTTTATTCATCTCGTCGTCTGACATGGGCTCGGCTAATTTCTCGCTGATGAGGTTGAATTCATTCAGGGCAGCTACAATCTCATGGACTCCCTCTTCCACAATTTCACGGACTGTTTTTCCCTCGTCCAGTTTCGGCTCCTGTTCGAGAAATCCCACCGTGTAGCCGGAAGAAAGAACCGCCTTGCCGTTAAAGTTCTGATCAACTCCTGCCATGATGCGCAGGAGAGAGCTCTTCCCCGATCCGTTCAAGCCGAGGACACCGATTTTTGCTCCGTAAAAATAGGAGAGGGAGATATCTTTCAGCACGGGTTGCTTGTCATAATACTTACTCACCCTGACCATCGAATAAATCACTTTGTTCGGTTCAGTGCTCATGGTTATTGCATCTCCCTTCTGAGGCTCCTTGAGGATCGGCGGTGCTGAAGTATACCATAATCACGTTGGCCCGTTTCTCCTTGCCAGCAGCAGGCATTCTCACTGCGCTGCAGTCGCGAAGGCGAGACGCACGTTCACCGGTACGCGGATTATTGTGCGGATGAAAAGCATTTGCGTGTTGGATGAAGATAGAAAGACCTGCAGCGTCAAGAGGCGCTCCGCCTGCCGGATGGCCCAATTAGTTGAGCAAAAGCTTACCCGGGGCGCAGCGCCTCTTGTTACCAAACTACGCTTCCTGATGGCTCGTCTGGTTGAAGAAGCGCTCCTATCGATTTCTCTATTTCTCGATGAATACTTTGTGTTTTTCTCAGCGCGTGATGTGAGTAACACCCGTGGAAAATCCCACGGGTACCCGGCTTGCCTGTGGGAATCTATTTGCTCTGACCTTCGCGGACGAGGGGGACAAAGGCCACAGGATCCAATTCCTTGACCTCCGCCTTGCCTTGTTTCTTTGTGACGAGCGTGAGTTTCTGGTGGAAGGTTGTGCTGCCAAGCGGCATGATCATCCGTCCGCCTTCCTTGAGTTGGTAAAAAAGCGGCGGAGGCATACGATCCGTAGACGCGGTGATGATGATCGCGTCGAATGGGGCGTGTTCCGGCCAGCCAAGATAGCCGTCGCCCAGCTTTGCGCGGATATTCCGATATCCCATCTTTTCGAGTTTATCGCGAGTCTTCTCGTAGAGCTCGGGCCGGATCTCGATCGTAAAAACTTCTTTGGCAATCTCAGCCAGGATCGACGCCTGATAACCGGAGCCGGTGCCCACTTCCAGAACGCGTTCGCCACCCTTCAAGCGTAAGGCTTCGGTCATGAGTGCCACCACATAGGGCTGGGATATTGTCTGTCGTTCACCGATAGGCAGCGGATAATCATTGTAGGCTTGCGACCTGAGCGATTCTTCAACAAAGAGGTGGCGTGGTACCTTTCGCATGGCGTTGAGCACCAGCGTGTCTCTGATTCCTCGCCCTTCGATGTCCTGCCTCACCATCTGGAGCCTTCGTGCCTCAAATGGGTCAGACTGGGCCAATCCTGCAGTGCATGCAGCAAGCATGATCAACGCGAGTAAACCGCGTGCAAGGGATCGCTTCATCGACACTATTCTACCACGGCGGGATCTCATGGTCGCGGGTTTCCGGTCAAGAATTCGGCCGAGACCTGATTCCGGAACGGCTGTTCGGAAAACAGTCCGTCTTGTAAAGCCGGGTGAAACCGGGTAATCTTAGGCGGCTTGCAGGGATTGCCGGGTGCCTTGAAGGCTCTGCAATCACTGCTGCGGCCTTTTGTGAGATGTCTCGTGGATACGAATAGGTTACGTTCCATTTATCAGATCCTGCGGAAATTCCTGGCGGATCCTGACGAATCTTTTCTCGTCCAGTCCATCGAAACGCAAGCGCTCTTTATCTGTGATAAGCAGAAGATTATCGGTCAGTTCGATTGTTCCACCTCCCGTTTCGGAACTGGTATCCGGGAGAACTCGTTTAAGACACCGCCCGGTCTTCATCGTGTCACGGAGAAAATCGGCGCGGGCGCGCCTGCGGGGCGCATTTTCAAAGAACGAAGGGATACGGGGATTGATTGGGATCAGCGTTCGCGTGATGAGAATCTGATACTGACGCGTGTTCTGCGATTGGAAGGCCTGGAACAAGGAATCAATAAAGGCGGAAGCGTCGATTCATATAATCGATGCATCTATATTCATGGCACCAACCAGGAGGATCTCGTGGGCACGCCCCTTTCCCACGGATGTCTGTGTCTGCGTAACCAGGACATGCTCCGCCTCTTCGACCTGGTCAGTGTTGGCGCGCTTCTCTACATTGATCCTCTGCCTTTACGTGTTGGCGACACTGCGTGTCGACGTGTTCATTTTGCCGGTGTGTTCGGCACGGGCATGAGCGGGCTCGCACAGTATCTGCGCTTTGAGGGGATCACGGTGTCCGGCTCTGATCGATTACTTGATACTGAGGATACCGCCTTGATGCGGAGATCCCTCGAAGAGCTCGGCTGCGTAATCGTTAATCAGGACGGTTCAGGCATCCGGGCAGATACCGACGCTCTCTGTATTTCGACCGCAATAGAGGAGTCAAACCCTGATATCGCTGCTGCGCGCACGCATGGTGTACCCATTGTGCATCGCTCTGATCTGCTTGCCTCACTCATTGCATCGAAGAGGAGCATTGCGGTCGCAGGTACAAGCGGCAAATCAACTGTCACGGCCATGATATTCGAATTACTGACCGCATGCGGCAAATCCCCCTCTCTCATCTCTGGTGCGCCTCTTGTGAGACTCGAAAAGCAGGGGCTGATCGGTAACGCCTTCAGTGGCGCCTCTGATCTTCTGGTAGCGGAAGCTGACGAGAGTGACGGAACACTCGTCAAATACGCTCCGGAGGCATCGGTCATTCTTAATGTGTCGAAGGACCACAAGAGCGTTGAGGAGTTACGCGACCTTTTTTCAACTCTTGCATCGCGATCGCAGTGGAGCGCTTCAAATGGGGATGACCCGATCCTTGCTGCCATACAGACCACGGTGCGTTATGGCCGTAATGGTTCTGTTTCGTGGCAACCGGATGGCGAAGAGCTTCTGGGCAGGTCCGTGAAACTTGTGCGCAAGGGCATCGAATACCATCTGCCCTTGCCGGGCATTCACAATCTTGAGAACCTGCGTGCTGCGCTGTGTGTCTGCGAGCACTTCGAATGCGACCCGCGCACTCTTGCCGGGGCCGCACGAACCTTCGAGGGTATAGCGAGACGCTTCAGCGTAACGGACACAGTGGGCAAGGTATGTGTGGTAGATGATTTTGCGCACAATCCGGCGAAAATAGCGGCCGCGGTGACTGCGGCGCGGGGTTTGTCTGCACGTATACTTGCCGTATACCAACCGCATGGGTTTGGTCCAACCCGATTCCTGAAAGATGACTATATTGCAACGTTTCGAGCCGTCTTCCGCGAGAACGACTCGCTCTATCTCCTCCCGATCTATTATGCCGGCGGCACTGCTCAAAAGAATATTTCGTCGGGCGACCTCGTAAACGCGCTCGGCCCAGTTGTGTTCAAAGCAGAAGCGGTACGCGATCGTGATGAGTTGCTGGCTGAATTGAAAGCCGATGCGCGACCCGGCGATTGTGTTCTTATTATGGGCGCGCGCGACCCATCGCTTTCGACCCTGGTAAGAAAAACGGTAGACTTGTTCGGTGGTCCCGTTTCTGAGTCTGTTTGAAAGGCCTTCTCAGGCCGCGTCCTTGCTCTGGCCCGATGCGGATGCAGCTCGATGTCCAGGCCTCTGGTTCTTTTTTATACACTGTTGTCAGAGAAGTGTTTCTATTTTCGCGTCAACCGCCAGGCAGCCTTTGCCTTTGCCGAGCACAATAAGAGGATTAACATCGATAGTGTTGATGTCCGGGTGATCGCACGCGAGCCGCGAAAGAGCGATCATGCACCTGACCAGGTTTTCCCGGTCGGCCGGTGGAGCGCCCCTGAAGCCTCTAAGCAGAGGCGCGCCCTTGCACTCATCTACCATTCGCTCTGCCTCATACTCGTCAATCGGCAGTACGCGTATAACAATATCTCTCATCAACTCGACGAGTGTGCCTCCAAGTCCAAAGAGGAGCACAGGCCCGAATTCTGCATCACGCTTAACGCCGAGAATTACCTCCTGTCCTGCAGGCGACATCTTCTGCACTACAAAACTCTCGCTTTGCATGCCGGTGAAGGCCTCCTGCAGCGCTGCAGCATCTTTGAGGTCGAGCCGGACGCCTCCTTTCTCGGTCTTATGCAGGTCGTCTGCCATCTTGAACGCGACAGGGTAGCCGATCCGGTTTGCTTCGCGGAGTGCCTCTCCGATCGATCGTACAATCCCGTAGTCGGCCACCGGCAGGCCATAATGCGATAGCAGGCGGAAGGTTTCTTTTGTTGTCATCAAACGAGAGGAGTCTGCGAGCCTGGTCGGTGCGGTGCGACGCCACGCTCCGCGAGACAATGAACCTGCAAACGTGCGTTTCGGAAGATTCCTGGAGTGATGGAATGATTTGGCCAGTGCGTTCATCGCCGTATCAACGTCGTCGAAGACGGGGAAGTCTGCCGCGAGCTTTATCTGGAACCACTGTTCCCTGTTTGATATCATGCAGAGCACAGCAGGTTTTTGATAAAGATGTTTCAGTGCGGCGGCGCGCCGGATGAGTTCCTGCATGTGTTGGCCATCGCTTTCGGAACTGAATGTGGAGATGAAGACCACGCCGTCAACATCCTGTTCCTGAAGCGCCCACTCGAGGATATCCGCATAGAGGCGAAGATCGTAGACATCGCCGATATCGAGCGGATTGGTTGCCCTGATCACGCCCCGTTTGCTTTCCTGTATGCGTTCATAGAACTCACGGGAAAAGGAAGCCAATTCGAATCCCTCGCGATGCGCCGCGTCACCGGATACAACACCATGGCCGCCCGAACGGCTGATCAAGGCGAGTCTCGGTCCTGTGAGCGGGGGAAGGCTGAAGATCTTGAAAGAGTCCATCATCTCCGATAGGTTCGCGACTCGAATCATTCCCGCCTGCTGCACCGCGCTATCCACCACGTGATCATCACCCGCGAGCGCCGTGGTATGAAACCGGGCAATCTTCTCCCCTTCAGGGCTGCGGTTGGCTTTGAGTACGACGACCGGCTTATGCGTTGAGGATGCCAGCTCCATAGTCCTGCGGCCGTCAGAAAAGTTTTCCAGGTAAAGCCCGATGGTCGATGTCGCCGCGTCGGAGACGAGATACTCCAAAAAATCATTCTCGTTCAACATCAGCTTGTTGCCGATGCTGATAACTTTGCTCAGGCCCAGATTTTCGCATGAGCTGAGCATAAGCGTGTCGTAGACCAGCCCTCCGCTTTGTGAAATCAAGGCAGAAGCCCCGCTCTTCATATAACGAGGTTCGACAATGAAGAAGGGCAGGACAAGTCCCTGCTCCAGGTTTGTGACGCCGAAACAATTTGGCCCGAGAACCTTGATCTCCCAGGCACGGGCGATCCGTCGCACGCTCTCTTCGAGGTTTTCTCTTTCCTCTGCAAATTCAGAGAATCCGCCCGATTCGATGATGACGTGGTGTATCCCCTTTCGTCCGCACTCTTCGAGCGTATCGGGTATCTGGGCAGCCGGAATCAATAGTATCGCAAGATCCGGGCAGCCACCGGCCGCCTCGAGGGATGGCACGATGTCGCGCCCCCCAATGGAGCCTCCGCCGGGGCCGATCGGATGCACTTGCCCTGGAAAGCTGAAACGCAGAAGGTTTTCCACGATGATCCGTCCGAAATTGGAGGGTCTATCGGATACGCCGAAAACCGCCACGCTTTTTGGATAGAAAAACTGTTCCATACGGCTTCATGAGCGCAATAGATTTTCGCGGGCAAGCCCGTGGCACTCTTGCACCAGTGATTAGGTTTACAATCGTAGCACAATCCTCTGAGCGATGCATCGGAGAACACAAATCATGGCATGAACATGGTATGCTACTTCACGGGGGCATCCTCGTGGACATCGGACGCGTAAGAAGCATCTATCCTGAAAAGTTCGTATCCGAAGCAACCATTTTTTCTCACATCAATCCCGGTAACCATATCTTCATAGGAACAGGCTGCGGCGAGCCGCAGTATCTGGTCAAAGCGCTCGTCCGGTACGTGGAGTCGAACCCAAAGACCCTGCTGGATACGGAGGTGCTCCATATCTGGACCCTTGGTGTGGCGCCCTATACCGCGGAGAAGTTCAAGCGCAACTTCCGCCACAACGCATTCTTTGTTGGTGACAACACGAGAGATGCGGTCAACCAGGGTATGGCCGACTACGCGCCCGTATTCCTCTCGGAGGTCCCGGGTCTGCTCAGAGGGAAGATGATCTCCATTGATGTAGCGCTCGTCCAGATCTCACCGCCGGACGCTCACGGCTTTTCCAGTCTCGGCATCAGCGTCGACGTGGTGAAAGCCGCCGTGGAAAACGCATCTCTGGTCGTTGCACAGATGAACGCTCTCGTGCCGCGTGTGCACGGTGATTCTTTCATTCACCTCAGCGATATAGATTTCATTGTGCCCTATGATGAACCGCTGCTGGAGTACGAGGAGAACGTGTCGTCCGACATAGCCGAGAGAATCGGCAAGCACGTAGCCCGGATCGTGGAAGACGGCGACACGATACAGGTGGGCTACGGGAGCATTCCCAATGCGATCCTCGGTGCTCTGGGGCAGAAGAAAGATCTGGGGGTGCATACCGAACTTTTCACGCAGGGTATTGCGGACCTGATGAAAGCGGGGGTCATCACTAACACGAGAAAGCGTATGGACCGCGGCAAGAGCGTGGCCAGTTTCTGCATGGGCACGCAGGAGACCTACGCCTTTGTCAACGATAACCCGCAAGTTGAATTCAGGACGATCGACTACACCAACAACCCTTTGGCGATCGCCGGCATGGAACAGATCACGGCAATCAACAGCGCTCTCGAGATCGACCTTACCGGTCAGGCCACGGCAGAATCAATAGGCAGAATATTTTACAGCGGCATAGGCGGGCAGGCCGATTTCATGCGCGGTGCGGCACTGGCTTCCAGGGGGAAGTCGGTGCTTGTGCTTCAATCTACGGCTCAGGATGAGTCTGTGTCGAGGATTGTCCCGTTCCTGCAGGAAGGAGCTGGTGTCACCCTGACCCGAGGCGACATCCACTACGTAGTCACAGAATACGGCATCGCCTACCTGCACGGAAAGAATATCAGGGAACGGGCGATGTCGCTTATCGCGATTGCACATCCGAAGTTCCAGCCGGCCCTCATCGAGGCGGCAAAGAAACACATGCTCATTTACCGCGACCAGGCATACCTGGAAGGGAAAAAGGGTGAGTATCCGGAGCATCTCGAAAGCCGCAGGACGACCAAGTCCAAAGACGTTATCTTGCTGCGGCCGGTGCGGATCAGCGACGAGGCTGCCCTCAAGGATTTTTTCTATTCGCTTTCGGAAGATACGCACTACAAGCGGTTTATGTCTGCGCGGAAGGCAATGCCTCATGAGCAACTCCAGCGCTCCTTTGTCGTAATCGACTACACGAGGGAAATGGTAATACTTGCGGTGTTCGAACAAGAAGGGAGGGAAGTAATTGCCGGCGTTGCACAATACAGAGGCCACGAAGGGAGCCACACGGCTGAAGTGGCTCTCGTGGTGAAAGACGAGCATCAGAACAGAGGCATCGGTACCGAACTCCTGACTCATATCTCGTATATTGCCAGGAAGCAGGGATTGCTTGGCTTTACGGCTGAGGTCCTGAGAGATAACAGGGCCATGCTCCATCTCTTTGAAAAGGCGGGCTTCACGATAGAGAGGGAAATCGTTGCGCAGCTCTATACGCTGCGTCTCGGATTCCGTCAACCATGACGTTTTCGCGTCACAGCTTATTTTCTTGAGCATCTTTCAGCTTCAGGGTAACGCCATCCACCCCATCTGAAAGCCACCGTGCACTGAACCCCAGTTTTCTGGCAAGCTTGAGCATCTCATCGTTGTCGGCCAGCACCGTGCCGACGAATTGTTCAAGATTCTTTTCGCGGCCAATGTTGATCAACATCTCCATGATTTTGCGACCAATGCCTTCTTTCTGATAGAGGTCATGGACGAGGATTGCAAATTCCGCGGACTTGAACTCCGGATCCATTATGAGCCTTCCGACAGCGATGATCTTTCGTTTTCCGTTTTCTGTGATCTCCGCAACAATCGCCGCGTGCCGGGAATAATCAATATTGCAAAATAGGATAAGCCACTCGTGGCTTATCTCCTTGATGGGTGGCGCTGCCCAAGGCACCACTCTGGGATATAAAGGCGATATTGCCTTGCGGCGGGTCGCTCTTGAGAAAAGTTGCGTTCAGACCGATTGGCGGCCTCGCGAAGCCCAGGCAATTCGGCCCGAGGATGCGCATTCCGTATTTGTTTCTGGTTTCTTCTATCTCGGCCTCGAGTTTCCTTCCCTCTTCACCTGTTTCTCTGAACCCCGCCGAAATAATAACCACTCCATCCACACCTGCTCTCCCGCAATCCTGGATCAGCGCCGGTACGGTAGGTGCAGGCGTGACGATAACCGCAAGGTTCACCTGCTCAGGCACACTGGTTATGTCAGGATAGGCCTCCACGTCCAGGACCCTTTTGCTGTTAGGATTTACAGGATATACTTTTCTTTCTTTCAAGCCCAGAAGGTTTTCCAGCATTCTCCGTCCGATAGCACCCTCTTTCTCTGTTGCACCAATAATGGCTACGGTCTTGGGATCGAGCATCGCTTCGAACCTGTTCATCTGCTTTCCCTCTCTATCTATCCATTAACGATATAATAACACTGAACGGAAGTACGTGATGAGGTAAACGGGCAACTTTTCGCCTGAGCAGCCGGATAGGCAATAAATCCGTGAGACACTACGGGCGGGGAATGCAACAAAACAACAGAGCCCAGCGGCGAAGAACTTGCTTCACCGCTGGGCCAGACAGAGGGGTATATCGGTATATGGGTCAGGTCATGCAGTCTTTCCGCTCAATGGTTCCGCTGTCTGCGCGGAAAGGCTGCTGATGCTCTCATCACGCGGCCTGCCAGGACTCGCGCCGGCCGTTGCCATCGCCTTTTTCACGCACGGGTGGCTCTTGGCGCCGGTCACGATGTCCTGCGTCGTGTAGCTTCGTCTCTTTCCCGTCAACGCCGCCGAGAAATGTTTTTAGTCCGCCCCACGCTGGATTGAAGATACCGACGGGCATTTCTTTCAGGTGCGGGGATATAATCGGCGCGAAATCCATGTAGGCGAGGATATCCTTCTGCAGGTCCACGCCCGGGGCGATCTCGGTCAGTACGAGTCCTTCTTTTGTCAGCTCAAAGACTGCCCGCTCGGTCACGTAGAGAACCTGCTTGCCGACACTCATCGCATATTTTCCGCTGAAACCAACCTGC
>DATKNH010000161.1 GCA_035541455.1 Syntrophorhabdales bacterium | reverse complement strand
CGCTGGGACGGCGCCCGCAATTGTACCCACCTCCACCATGTCTTCTTTTCTCTTGGATAGGTGATCAACGATTCGGTAAGCGCTCACGATCTCCTGCCCTACCAGTCGAGCGCGCTCCTCCTCGGTCGAGGGCCTATGTATACCTGTGGCAATCAGGATAGTGACAGCGGAACGTGGGATACCGGCAGCCTCAATAGTCTGGAGGATAGGAGGAAGGATCAGGCCATTGGGCGCCGGTCGCGTGATGTCGCTGATCACCACGCAGGCGTTTTTCCTCCCCTTCGCGATTGCGCTGAGCGGTGCTGACTCTACGGGTCGGGCAATGGTGTCAGCGATTGCCCGTAAAGGCTCTCTCACCGGCTCAGGCTCAGAGGGCTCCAGCACACCCACAAAACCCGGCGTTTCTTCAATCTCTACCGGCAGACCTTCCGTGGAATACTTTAGTGTTACCTTCATCCTTTATCCCTGAGCCCTGGGCCTTGAGCCTTAATTCTTCGCCCTTATCCTTTAGCCTCGATCCTTGCTCCTTTATCCTTCAGCTCGCCTTTATTTCGGCGGTGGAACCGGGATCATGCCCTGGAAGACATACGCCTGGAGCATGACGATTATACCTATCACACCTGCGAGGGCGATAGAATGCCAGAAGACCTTACGGAAAATCGGTCCCAGCGCGTGTGAACGCTCATGCGGGTCATCATAGCACGCAGCGCAGGCGACCATGATTGACTGCGCATCGATCATTTTCCCCATAACACCCCCTGTCGAGTTAGTTGCTACAATGAGCACCTCGTTCAGATGCAGTTGCTGCGCCGTGATCCGTTGCAGGCTTCCGAAGAGCGCATTGGAAGCAGTGTCGGATCCGGTCAGGAAGACACCAAGCCATCCCAGGTATGCGGAGAAGAAAGGATAGAGGACACCCGCTCCGGTAAACGCCAAGCCGAGGACCGCGTCAGTACCCGAATATCGGGTCAGGAAGCCGAGGCCAAGCACCTGGCCGATGACCAGAACCGGTGTTTTCATGCGCCGCGCGGTCCGGCCGATCGCTTCCCGCCACTGGGCGCCACTCAGCTTCAGAACAAGTCCCGTCAGAAGAGCCGCAACAAAGACACCGGTGCCCGCGGCAGAGAGCCAGTTGATGGCAAATCTTGCACCTTCTGGCTTGGCGTTCATCGCTGCGATAGGCGGCATGCGCTGCACCAGGTTGTGCAGGGCCGGCATGTCCCACGTCGGCAAAGAAAGAGTTCCGCCAAAGGCTGAGCCGAGCAAGGTGGTTTTGATTTTAACGCCGACAAGAAGAGTATTCAGGTACGCCTTCCAGGCCGGCATGCCCCAGAGTGCGCAGCAGCAGATAAGGATGGCCCATGGTACCCACGCGTACGCGGTCTGTCCAACGCTGTACGGATACTTCCACTCTTCCATCTTGAGCGGCACCTCTACGGCCCCGCCGGCTGCAGAGCGCTCTGACTTGAGCAGAAAGCGCGACTTCGGGTGCCAGACGAAGCGGAGAAAAAGCGCCGTGCAAATCACGGAAAAGACACCTGAGATTACATCGGTCATCAGGTGCAATGCGTTTGTTTGTGAAGCGAGAAATTGTCCTATCGCAAAAGAGAGGCCTGTTACCAGTGTGGCCGGCCACACTTCCCATGCGTCTCTGAATTTACCTCCCTCCATCTTCACGAAAGCAACGACGAGCCAGAAGGGTACAATCACAGAGACAAAAGGAAGCTGCCGTCCGGCCATCTGGGACAGCGTGAGTTGATCGAGCCCGCTGACTGCGGCGAGCGTCACGATAGGGGTTCCGATAGCGCCGTAGGCGACCGGCGCTGTGTTGGCGAGCAGGTTGAGCACCGCAGCCTGAAAGGGAGAAAAGCCCAGACCCACCATGATCGCGCCTGCAATCGCAACCGGGGTACCAAAGCCCGAGGTGCCTTCAATGATCGCACCGAACGAGAAAGCGATCAAGAGCACCTGCAGACGTCGGTCAAACGAGATGTGGATAATTGATTCTTTAACGATCTCGAACTTGCCGGTAATGACGGTCATGGTGTAGAGGAACATGGCTGCGAGCACAATCCATATGATTCCCAGGAAACCCGAAAGCGAGCCGTACGCAAACGCGGAAAACGCTGAAGAGAAGGGCATGCCGAAGATCAGGCAGGAGACAAGGAACGCGGCCAGCACGCCGTAGAATGCCGCATAGGGGGCGCTGATACCAAGGTGGCGATGCCCCTGTTTGTCGCGGTGAGGGTGCAGTGCAATGAAATACAATAACGCCAGGATCGGAATTGCTGCGATGAGGGTAGAAAGTGGTACGTTACCTGTGGGATTGTAGTTCTGGCGGTACATGTCTGCGGCACATACACTGTTGACCCGCAGAGAGCACAAAGCGAAGGCTGACCCTGATAAGACCATCGTGATCTTTCTCATTTCTGCTCCTCCTTATCTGGTAGGCGTGAGACCGCCGTCGATTCATCCTGGAAATATATGTCCGCGTCACCTCCGTTCCATTTGTCTATTCTTCCTTAACTGATAGAACCTGTCAATCAAAATCTGTAGGCATATACTTTCGGATGATGCCCCATCCGGTCTCGTCGCTTCGTAAAGACAAAATTCATTGACAAGTCTGAAATAATCGTTACAATAGTCAGTGCATTCAGAAGATCAGAATTCCGCCGTGGAAGTCTAATTCTCCGGCGGGAATGCCTTTAGAAGCAGAGACAAGAAGATGAATACTCCCTTCAGCAGAGAAGGCTGTGGGGGAGAGTAGCATCAAGGAGGTATGCATGGCCCGATTGTATGAATACCAGGGAAAGCAAATACTTAAGGAGGCAAAGGTTGCGGTCCCGAAAGGCGAGATTGCGACCACCCCTGAAGAAGCTGCCAGAATTGCAGAAAAGATAGGGAAACCGGTAGCGGTGAAGGTACAGATCTGGGCCGGAGGAAGGGGCAAGGCAGGCGGCATTAAGTTCGCTGAAAAACCGTCCGATGCGCAATCCGTGGCTGGAGCCCTTCTGGGCGCTGAGATCAAGGGACTGAAGGTTGAAAAGGTCCTGGTCGAAGAGAAACTGGAGATCGACAAAGAATATTATGTGGGTGTGATCATAGACCCATCCATGAAAGCCCGATGCCCGGTGATCATGTTCAGCACCGAAGGCGGAATGGATATCGAAGCAGTGCCGCAGGAAAAAATCGCTCAGGTGAACGTGGACGTACTTCGCGGCTTCCGCCTCTACGACGCACTCAATCTGGCGGTGCAGCTCAAGGTGCCGACAAAGGTGCTTCCCGCAATCGGACAGGCGATCATGGGTCTCTATCAAACCTTCAAGAACTACAATTGCCGTATCGCTGAAATCAACCCCCTTGTCCTGACAAAGGACGGTAAGGTTATCGCCGGCGATTGCCGGATCGCCATCGATGACTCCTCGGTCTTCAGGCATCCGGAATTCGGCATCGAGGTGGCGCGTGAGGCACCAACGCCTCCTACAGAGCTTGACAAGATAGCCTGGTGGATCGAGGAAGGTGATCTCAGGGGAACCTGTTACATCGCGCAAATGACCCAAACAAAGGGAGACCATCTTGTGGGTTACCACGGTCTCGGGGGCGGCGGAGCCATCCTCGGAGTAGATGCCCTGAATAGGGAAGGCCTGAAGATTGCCAACTATGCGGATACGAGCGGCAATCCGACCGCCGCGAAAGTCTACCGGGCCGCAAGAGTCATCTTCTCCCAGCCGGGGATCGAGGCCTATTTTCTCGGTGGTTTCATGTATGCTAATCAAGAGCAGTGGCACCACGCACATGGCATCGTGAAGGCTCTGCGCGAGGAGCTTCCCAAAAGGCCTGGATTCCCGTGCGTGCTCCTCCTCTGCGGCAACACTGAAGAGGAGTCCCTGAAGATACTTCATGAAGGCACCAAGGATCTGCCGGGCAGGATTGAGATCTACGGAGGCGATAAAGTGTACGAGACAGAATTCCTTGCCAAAAGAGCTAGAGCCTTGATCGAGGAATACCGCAGGGAACGGGGATAAAGGAGGATTAGAGTATGCAGTTTGAAGAGCGGACCATCAAGGTTATCATAGACGATGAGAAATGCCTCGGATGCAAGACGCACGCGTGTGTAGACGCGTGCAAGAAATTTGCTCGCGGCATCCTGGTGCTGAAAGATGGGAAGCCTGTCCTTGGAGGAGACGCGGAATTCGGCAAACAGCGCGGAACAGAGTGTCTTGCCTGCGAGTACGAGTGCTGGTTCAGGGGCAACAGTGCCATTACTATTGAAGCGCCGATTCCAGGTCTGGATGAGTACAGGAAAAAACATGGAGTAGCATAAATGGCAAATTCCAAATTCGAAATCCTAAGTTCTAAACAAGATCGAATGACCAAATCGTCGAAGCAGACGCGTGTGGCTGACGCTGTTTTGAGATTTGAACATTTGAAGTTGTTCAGGATTTCGATATTAGGATTTAGGATTTGTTTCTAAAGAGGTGATGATATGGCGATTCTGCTGACAAAAGATACAACGATCCTGGTTCAGGGCATTACGGGAAGAGAGGGCTCTGCACGGGCGGCCTTCATGAAGGGCTATGGCACAAAGGTTGTGGCCGGCGTCACGCCGGGCAGGGGCGGAGAAGAAGTCTCGGGCATTCCCGTCTTCAACACGGTTGCCGAAGCGGTGAAAGAGAAAGGGCCTGTGGATGCGAGTGTGACGTTCGTTCCCGGACCTGGACTTAAAGATGCCGTGTATGAAGCAGTTGACTCAGGCATCAAGTTTATCGTCAGCCCCGTGGAGCGTGTTCCGCTGTACGATATTCTCGAAATGGTAGCCTACACGAAGAAGAATGGTGTGCAGCTTCTGGGCCCGGGATCTATCGGTATTATCAGCCCGGGGATCGCCGCTGCCGGCTGGCTGGGCGGCACGCCCGAATTCGCGAGAAGGGTTTTTGTGCCGGGTAATGTCGGTGTGATTTCCAGAAGCGGCGGCCAGTCAGCCACTGTGCCGTGGGCCCTGAAGCTGGCAGGGCTCGGGATGACGACCGTGGTCCATGTGGGAACCGAGCCGGTGACAGGCACTTCCATGGCGGAGATATTACCCCTCTTCCAGAAAGACCCTGATACGAAGGCTGTGGCTGTTTTCGGGGAGATAGGCGGTCCCCACGAAGAGGAGGCAGCTGACTGCGTACGGGCCAAGACATTCACCAAGCCCCTCGTGATTTTTGTCGCTGGAGCATGGGCGCCTGAAGGCATGCGATTCTCCCACGCAAGCAGCATCATTGAACGGGGACGCGGGTCGGCGAAAAGCAAGATCGAATCTCTCAGAGAAGCAGGCGTTCACGTAGTGGACCGGCCGGATCAGATCGCGCCAACGGTTAAAAGCCTGATAGGCGGATAAAAAGCGCAGATGGAAGAGACGAAGTCCCCGAAGGGGGGAAGACCGTCGCACAATTGTGCGACTCGGAAGATGGAAGAGAAGGACAAATGGGAGAGGGAAGATAGACACGTGCACCAAAACAGCGCAGGATTTTCTGGCTTTGAGTGCTTCCTAGCGAACGCAGTGAGCGATCTTCCTAGCGGAGCGATCTTCCCTCTTCCATCTTATTTTTTTCATGTTGACAATACTTAACAAGGAGGTACAACATGCCAGTAATGAGATCAGTGTTTTATGTTCCGGGAAACAATGAAAGCTTTATTCAGAAATCAGCAAGCCTGCCGGCCGACATCATTACCCTCGACCTGGAAGACTCTGTACCACCGGCTGAGAAAGCAAAGGCCAGAGAGCTTTCACGTGAGAACCTGAAACTCGCCGGTTCGGGCGGATCAGCGGTTTACGTCCGCGTCAACAACTGGGAGACTCTCATGACCAATGACGACCTCGAAGCGGTAGTCTATCCGGGTCTTTCAGGCATATGCCTGGCCAAGTGCGGCCACCCTGACGATGTGAAGCGGCTGGACTGGAAACTCGACGAACTGGAGCGCAGACGCGGAATGCCGGTGGGCAGCGTCGCCATTCAGATTCTCTGCGAAACTGCAAAAGGGGTTATCAATGCCTACCCTTCTGCCATCGCGAGCAAGCGGATGAACTCCCTGATCTTCGGCGCAGTAGACTACACCAAAGATATGCGTGTGAAGCTGACGAGCGAGGGTGTGGAACAGTTCTATGCGAGGAGCCACGTTGCCGTCGCTGCACGCGCCGCCGGCTGCATCGCCATCGATTGTCCTTTTGTTGCGTTTCAGGACGTCGAGGCGTTCGAGAAGAGCACCCGGGAAGGGCGACAGATGGGATACGAAGGAAGAATGCTGATCCATCCGAATCAGATCGAGCCGTCCAACAGGATCTATTCGCCTTCACCTGAGGATGTAGAGTGGGCCAAGGGCGTCGTTGAAGTATTCGAGAAAGAAGGCATTGCAAAAGGTGCCGCAGCGGTGTCGTACAAAGGAAAGATGGTAGACACGCCTGTGTACGACAATGCCAAAACAATTCTTAGGACCATGGAAGAGATCGCTGCTTTCGACAAGAAACGCAAGGGCTAAAGATCCGAACAATACTTAGACCCACGCTCCAAGCAGCCATAGGGTGTGGGTCTAAGAGTGATCTCAACAAGAAGGGACTCCGACGGCAAAGGCCCTTCGGAAAGGAGGAAAAAAAGTATAAGGCTTGTTCATGTTCACCGGGCTCTGCTTGAGGGGCTCGATAAATAATCGTTGTACCGGTTAAGTGACTGCATCGTTCCAGGAAATCTTTCGGGGGAAAGAGAAGGGTACGATGTGTGGACAAGAAAAGAGGGAGTCAGTAAGAAAACTCTTTGTAGTTCTGTGGATGGCCGTAATCGGCCTCGGCGGTCGATGGCTGATCGGTCCCTCCGTGTTCGCCAAGCATCATGCTACACTTCTATTAATCACAACCATTTCTTCGCTTCTTCAGGTCTTCGTTAATCTCAACACACCATTGAAAAGCTCACATCAAAGCGGCACCTATGGACTACTTTATGAGTGACAAAAAAAGAAGGGGGAGGTAATTATGGCGGAAAGCAGTCAGCAAACTTATCCTGGCGGCAAGGGGCCTGCATTTCCAATAAGCGACATGCCCGAATCACAATGGGGAAAGATGACGATGAAGCAGACCTTCAAGATGATGGGCCCAGCCGTCATCGCGTTGGGCGGTTCGATCGGCGGCGGCGAATGGCTTATTGGTCCGGCACTTTTTGTCAAGTACGGTCTCGTACTCCTGTGGATCACGACCGTTTCAACCACGCTCCAGACTTTCTTGAACCTCGAGATGACCCGCTACACGCTGGTGACGGGCGAGCCGATCACAATCGGGTTCATGCGACTGGCCCCGGGTAAAAACTTTTGGGGCTGGCTTTTTACAGTTGCGGGATTCATCGAACGTGCCATGCCTGGCTGGGCACTTGCCTGCGCCACGGCAGTGGCCGCTATGCAATTAGGCAAGATCCCCGCTCTGGCGGATAAGCCCGTCGTCATCTTCTGGGCGTATTTCATCTTTATCGGACTCGGCGTACTATTAGCCGTCGGGGGTAAGGTATTAAAAACCCTGGAGTATGTCCACTGGGCAATGTGCGGGAGCATCATCGCCGGTCTCATTGTGCTGGACGCCTTCTTAGCGCCTGCCAGCACCTGGGGTGAGGCCCTGGTCGGTTATGTCAGCTTCGGAGTGATTCCTCCGGGAGTCGACATCCTCTTGTTCGGCGCGCTGGTCGGCTACTCGGCTTACGGGGGCTTCGGTAATAACTGCCTCACCAACTGGTATCGCGACAAAGGCTACGGCATGGCGGGAAAGATCGGCTACATCGCCAGCGCCTTCGGTGGCAAGGAAATCCACGTTTCGCCCTCCGGGAACATGCCAGCCCCAACCAAGGAGAACGTCACACACTTCAGGGGATGGTGGAAGCTTCTCAACTTCGACCAGTGGGCCATATTCTGGGTGGGAGGTTTGCTCGGGATGGCCTTACCCGGCATCCTTTATGTGTGTCAGGTTCCACGCGGGACGACTCTCGCGAGCTGGGGCATCGCGGTCTCCGCGGCACAGCGGTTTGGGATCCTGGGCCTCTACATGATCGCTGCGATGGGATTCTGGATTCTCTTCTCCAGCGCCATGAGCAATATAGATCTGGTGCCGCGGCAATGTACCGACATGCTCTGGTATGGGTCCCCGCGGGTGCGCAAGTGGGCCAAGAACGACATCCGCAAAGTCTACTATGGCATGTTGATCGCCGTGATAGTATGGGGTACGATCTATGTGAACATTACCCTGCCGATCATCATTCTGGCTATCAGCGCGAATGTGGCCAATTTCACCATGGCTCTCTCGGCCATTCTGACGGTCAGAGTCAACCGTAAGTTTCTGGCCAAGGAATTTCGTCCGCAGGTCTGGCGTGAGGTTATTATGATTGTGAGCACTCTTTTCTTTGGCGTATTCTTCATGATCTTCGTCTTAACACAGTTCCTTGGTGTCAAGATCAAGTAAACCGGTGGACGTGCTTTGAATGCTGAGAGTACCGGCCCGAGCGGATTCAGCCGTTCGGGCCGGCTCTTCTATCCTTGCCAGACTACATCGATCAGGGTGCCGTCGCGATATTCCACGATCGCAACTATCTTGTTTCCCGGGATAGCAACTCTTGACCCTCCCGCGAGGCGTTCAGCACGCATCTTGAGCTCGTCGATATCGCACAACGGCAAGCCAGCCGCCCTCAACACCCGCAGGAGACCTGCGCGCCGCGGGTTAACAGCTACACCCTGATCAGTCACCAGCACATCGACCGTCTCGCCTGGTGTGGTGACAGTCATCACTCTATCCCTGATGATCGGCCACTCTCCGCGCACCAGGTTTGCAACAATGATAGTCAGCTTTGCCCCGGCTGCCGTGTCGCTGTGGCCGCCCGAGCCGCCCATGATGATGCCATCCGATCCGGTTACCACATTGACATTGAAGTCGGTATCGATTTCGGTGGCGCCCAGGATCACGCAGTCCAACCTGTTGACAGCACAGCCAGCGTTGAAAGGATTGGCGTAGAAACCGGAACCTATCTCAACGTGGTTGGGATTAGTGGCGAGCGACCTTACTGCCTCAAGGTCGAATCCTTGCACGTCAAAAATTTTTCTGAAAAGTCCCCGATCCAGCATTTCCACCATGTGGCCTGTGATACCGCCCAGGATGAAACTGCCGGTTACGCTTGTCTGCTCCATCATCCGACCCACAAAATAGGCCGCAGCCAGCGATGCGCCTCCGGCACCCGTCTGAAAAGAAAACCCGTCCTCAATCATGCCCGCTGCCTGGATGACTTTTGCCGCAGTCTCGGCGATCCGCAGCTGTACCGGGTCCTCCGTGATCCTCGTGGTACCGGAGACGATCCCCTTAGGGTCTCCGGCCCTGTCGGCCACGACCACATAATCGACCCTGGCCTGCGAAATGGAAATAGGTGCAAGGGGATACTCTACGAGATGTCCGGTAACTGCCACCACGGTGTCAGCATACTCCGTATCAGGAAAAGCATATCCCAGCGAGCCGCACGCAGCAGGACCGCTTGTACCGTTCACGTTGCCGTAATCGTCGGCCGCAGGGGCTGCAATGAATGCCACATCGATCTTGAGCTGTCCGCATTCAATGGCACGGGCGCGTCCCCCGTGAGTGCGAAGGACAACAGGACTGGCACATAATCCTCCTGAAACAGCACGGGCTACCGGTCCGGACACGTAGTTCGTGTCCAGAGATCGCACCACACCTGTCCTCAGGTGATCGACAATCGGCGCGTGCACTGGAAAGATTGCACTCAAAGCAACATTCAACCCCTTTATCCCCAGCCTGGCCGCGGTCGCAAGCACATCATTGACCACTTCGTCGCCGTTGCGGAAGTGATGATGGAATGAAAGGGTCATGCCATCCCTGACCGGAATGCGCGTGAAAACTTCTTCCAGATTCTTTACGAGCTTACTCTCGCCGGGTCGCACGGCCTTGACAGGCGGTGCGTACCTGCGCATTTGCGGACGCGCAGCAAAGACTCCACTGAACGGAACAGTCTTGCCGTAGCCGTCGATATAATCAGGTATCTCCCGTCCGATCAGATTATGCACGGTGTTTGTTAGTGCGCGGTACTCGATAGGTAGTCGAGCGCCGCAGCCACGCCTCCCTTCGATGAAGGCACGCGCGACATTGCGAGACCCATTTCCACGCCGCATAGCGTGCCCGCGAGCATCAGGTCATTGAATGCACCCAGGTGTCCAATGCGAAAGATTTTGTCCTTGAGTTTGCCCAAGCCCGTACCGAGCGACATGTCGAATCGCTCCAGGATCAAGGCTCGAAGTGTGTCGGCACCGCGCCCATCAGGCATGAGCACCGCTGTCAGCGAGGGGCTGCACTCTTGGGGGTCGAGTGCCAGCAACTCCAGGTTCCACGCGTTCACGGCACGCCGTGTCGCCTCCGCATGACGTTTATGTCGGGCAAACACCTGTTCCAATCCTTCTTCAAAGAGCATCTGCAGCGCTTCGCGCAGACCGTAGAGCAGGTTTGTGGCCGGCGTGTACGGGAAGAAGCCGTTCTTGTTGTCACTGAGCATTGGCTCCCAGTCCCAGTATGACCTGGCAAGGCGTGCCTTCTTTGATGCCGCGAGGGCTTTGGCACTGATCGCATTCAGACCGAGTCCCGGGGGCAGCATGAGTCCTTTTTGCGAGCAGCCGATCGTTACGTCGACACCCCACTCCTCATGACAATAATCGATCGAAGCAAGTGACGAGATTGTATCGACAAGAAGCAGTGCAGGATGGCCGGCTCGATCCATTGCGCGCCGTACGTCTGCGACCCGGCTGGTCACACCGGTGGAAGTCTCGTTGTGCACCACACCGACGGCCTTGATCGCATGTTCGCTGTCTGCCTCCAACTTCGTTGCCACTATCTTTGGATCGACCCCATGTCGCCAGTCGCCCGGTACGAAATCGACATCGAGCCCGAGCCTTTGTGCGACGTTACGCCACAATGTGGCAAAGTGTCCTGTCTCGAACATGAGCACCTTGTCGCCCGGTGACAGCGTGTTCGCAAGGGAGGCTTCCCATGCTCCCGTCCCCGATGAAGGATAGACGACAACAGCGCCGGATGTCTTAAAAATTTTCTTGAGCCCATCCAGAACTTCAAGGGACAGGCGGCTGAATTCCGGCCCCCTGTGGTCAATGACGGGTTGTGACAGAGAGCGAAGCACACGGTCAGGAACGTTGGTGGGTCCCGGTATCTGCAGAAAATGGCGTCCGGACTTGAAGGTCATATCTACACCTCTCTTGTAACAACTCAGTTCTCATTTACTGCTTGCAAGAAACTCCTTGCTTTTTGCGAGTCCCCCCTCGGGATCCCCGCTCCCGGGGAACTCGAGGCAGAGAAGGAAACTGCGACCGGTAGCATCCAGCGCAGCAAGAATTTGCCTGAGTGGCAGCGCGCCTCCGCCCAGGTATGTGGTCTTCCAGGTCCCTTCACTTTTTTTCGCATCTTTTGCATGGGCGTAGATAATATAAGGTGCAAGCGCCCGAATCGCTTCGACAGGATCCTGGCTGGTCGTCGCGTAGTTTGCGAAATCAATATTGGTTCCCAGCGTTCCCGATCTATACTCCTCAAGCGTAGCCTTGATGTCGTAAAGCTTCTCTCCGGGCGGCGCCGAATTGTTCTCGAGGGCAAGAAGCACGCCCAGGCTCGCTGCATGTTCGATGGCTTTCCTCGCGGCGTCGCGCTGGCCGGCTGCATCCTGCTCGGTAGTTGGTCGGATCCCGAGGTTGACGCGAAGCAAGGGTGCGCCGAGCGCTTTCGTGTCCTCGATATCGGTGAGCAGTTGTTTCTGCTTCTCGCGGTCATTGCTGAAAAGCGTGACGGTCGTGGTGTAAGTGACGACAAGACCCAGGCGCTTCACCTGATCCCGCACCGCAAAGAGTTCTCTGCCCTTCTCTTTCCAGTAAATATCCCTGTACTCGACACCCTGCGCTCCATACTTGACCGCCAGTGGTGCGAGATCGAGAACCGACATTTTTCCTGCCTTCAATTCCGCGTCGAAGTGGATTGCCGAGATCAGAAACGGACGCGATCCGGCTGCAGCGTGCGACGTTGTGGATAATACAGTCAGGCCCACGAAGAGCAGGAGAGCCAATGTAACGCTTACGTTTATCATAGCAGCATACCTCCGTTTAACATCGAACTATGCGAGAGCTCCGTTAAGGAAGTCCCAAAACCGTGAATGCGAGCCAGCAGACAATTGCGCCGACCACCGACATCGATAGACCCCAGATGAGCATGTTACGGAAGAGTTTCGGCTTATCCGCCTTGGGCCCTGCGTTTGCAATGAAAACCGCGCCGGTCGTTGAGAGCGGGCTCAGATCAACCACAAACCCGCAGACAATGATAGAAGATATGAGCGCCATCAAGTCAGAGCCGCCCACCTGGGCAAGAAGCTTGGGCGCCAGGGGAAGGAATGCAGGCAATATCACACCGGTCGTACTCGCATAGGCTGAGATAAGTCCGGACATGAAGCCGCCCACAGCCGTAACGGTGTAGGCCGTTGACACCTTTCCCATCAGGCGGGCGAAGAGATCCATGCCCCCGACGCTGCTCATGAGCTGCACGAGCACCGTCACGCCTGTTACCATCATGATAGTACCCCATGGCATCGCTTTGATCGCCTGGCCTTCGTCGACTGCTTTTAGTAACGCAAGGATGAACCCAATCATGAAGGCGCCGAACCCGATATCGAGCTTGAAGAAGACCGTGCCGATAATAAGCACGCCGATGCCTGCAATCGTAAACAGCTGCGCCCGTGTGAATGGCTCGACCTTGAGGTTCTTCAACGTATCACGCTGCGCCGCGTCTTTCATCCGCAGCAATTTGAAACCGCCAAACATGAAGTACGCCAGAATCGAGACGACCACGTGGGCAATCAGCATGTTGAGCCACAGGATACCACCCACACCGGTAATGCCCATTTTTGAAAGGAGGGATGCCGAGATAATACCGGGAGGCGCGATGGGCGACATGGCTCCTGCCTGCGCGCCGTTACCGACCACAAGGGCCATGAGCAGCGGCGATATGCCGACCTCTTCAGCAAGCAACATGGCCGGAGCAGCCAGGAGCGCCGAGATCGTGATCTGACCGGGCCCCATCGCGGAGAGCCCGAAAGCAAGGAAAAAGAGAACGATCGGTAGTAACGCCACGTTTCCTCTGACAGCCTTGATCGCATATTTCGAAATCTTCTCCAGCGTGCCGTTGACCTGCGCTATCGCGAAGAGATAGGTAACGCCGGCGAGCATGATAAAGAGGCTGGTAGGATATCCTTTTACAATATCTGCGATTTTGACCCCGCCGAGATAATAGCCGGCAATCAGTGAAAGGCCGATGGCAAGGGTGCCTATATTAAGCGATGTGGTGACACTCAGGATAATTGCAATGCACAATGCTATCAACGAAATGACCGGAACACTTAAACCCATTATCCTACCCCCTATCGCTTTTTGTTGTGTACCGCTTCCTACGAGCCCCGCCTGAGACCGTTGTTAGTAATCCCCGTATCAGCAGTGCTCCCGGTCTTTTCAAATGTGAAATAGGATAATATTGAGGCTCCCGGTTTGTTGACCACCACGATCTGCTGCTTGATGAGCTTACCTATCTCTTCCGAAAGAACTCTGCCCGGGATGTCCTGCATAAGGCCCGCAGCGCCCGGTATCACGAGCTGAATTGGCCGGTTGGGGTACGTCTGTGCCTCGATCGCCGGAGTTCCTATATTCCATCCGCACCCGAACAGAAACACGCCTGTAAGAAGCGAGAGCCATCTCCGCTTCATGCCCTTCCTCCTGCAGAAAGAATCCTGGTTTCTCTTAGCGTTCGATCATATTTATCAGGTTCTTCCGCTCACCGCTGAGATACCGTTTCAAATTTTCTCCGATCACTGCCATTGCCTGCTCCACATAGACGTCGCTTGGACCGCCCATATGAGGAATTACCATCACATTCTTCATGCCCCAGAACGGATGGTCTGAGGGCAGCGGTTCCTGACGGTAGACATCGAGGCCCGCGCCTGCAATCTTGCCTTCTCTCAGGGCACGTATCAGTGCATCGTCATCAATCAGTTCTCCCCGGGCCAGGTTGATGACAAAGGCAGTGGGCTTCATGGCGGCAAGAACTTTAGCACCCACAATGTTGCCGGTTTCAGGCGTGTGCGGGGCAACCAGGATCAGGAAGTCGACCTGTGCAGCCACTTCTACGATATCTTGAGGCCCGTAAAAATGGTCTACCCATTCTATGTCTCTCTTCACGATATCCATACCAAAGACTTCCATGCCAAACACCTTACACCTGCGAGCCACCTCCTCGCCAATCACACCGATTCCCAGGACTCCTGCCTTTTTCTTCCAGAGGAGTTTCGACGGCCAGCTCACCCAGAGCGCCTTATCCTGATTCCTTACCACTTCCGAAAGATTCCTGTTGAGCGCAAGCATAAGGAGAATCACCATTTCAGACACCTGCGGTGCATGGATGCCGCGGGTAGTGGTAATCATGACATCTTTCTTGAGTGAAGGCAGACGTGTAATGTAGTCAGTTCCGGTAGTCACCGCCTGAATCCACTTGAGATTTGACGCCTTCTGCATCAGAGCATCCGAGATCCTGGCGCACATCAAAACATCCGCCTTCTCAATAAATCCCCCAACATCTTCTTCTTTGACAGCCGCATGCACCACAAGGGCCGGGAACTTTGCAAGTATCGCCTCTTTATACCCGATCGCCAATTTGTCAAGCACCAGCACATTCATCTCAAGTTCTCCTTCGTTGAGCTTTTTGTGACAGTCTTTGCTTCCAGCCTCGTCCTTACAATGCAATTGCACGCTGAGCCGGCACAGTAATGTGGGCCTAATTCTATAGCAAAACAATTCTCATTTCTAGAAGAAATGGTTGCAGAGACAACCGGTGTTGGCTGCATCAGGCCATCCGGCGCAAAAGAACGCGAGCGCTCGTTCACCCCTGCCTGATGCGCGTGCGACAGGTGCACAGCATTATTCTACTTCCTTGACCAGACTCTTTGCGATCCAGCCTTTACCGCCTCTCGGAAGCTCTATTTCATACCAATCGCCTGATCCATTGAGCTTATTGATGACCTGGCCTTTCTTTAACGTAGTAATGATTTTGGCGTTTGTACTCGGCTCCATCCTGATGTTGCCATTCTTCAAAAGGATAAGGTGCGTTCCTTTCCCGGTTTCAACACCTGAAGGTTTCTTCTCTGTTTTACCCCGGGCCTGGGGCGACTCCGGAGCCGCGACTCCTCCAGCCTGCACCGCAGGCTTTGCCTTCAGTTTCGTCATGAAACGATCGGTGAATTCCTTAACCGTTTCCTCTTCAACAGGCTTCGGCCCCTTATAGGTAATATTTACCGTTGCCGTATCGCCTTTGCTCTCAATGCTGACTTCCATGGTTTCAAACACGGAATCCGCACTCCTGAACCTGTTCAAGGTTACCGCCCTTTGTTCAACAGAGGAGGAGACCACCCTGTAGCCCATATCCAACCCTGTAGATACGGCGGTATTATATGCGTAATCCAGCTCCTGCTGCGATAGGGAGGATGTTCCGGGTTCCGGGCTCAGCTGAAGAGTCGTCTTCTTTGGAGACGAAGCACAACCAATGAGGATAGTGACACATGCGAAAAAGATGCACCAGTACACTAGATTCCGCATATTCCCTCCTTTCTCTGGTACAGCTGGATTCCCACGGGCAAGCCCATGGTACTAACGATACGCGTTCGCGCAAACAGTCCATGCACTCACCCACGCTTGAAAGCGTGGTCCTTCGCTGCTCGGCGCCGCCCGCAAGGCATCTATCTAGCGAGCACGGCGAGCAAGAGGGAAAGGCCGGGGCACCCCGCGTGCGGGTCGAGCTTTGCCACTGGAGGGGGCGACGCGAGCCCCACTGACAGAGTCAAGCGGATCCAACGTGCGGCTTGCCTTACTCTATTGTAAGTCGCTGGAATGTTTTGTCAACAAGTCTTCTTAAGCGACAACATTCGTCTGCTAAAATGCCTCGCGTCACGTTGTATTCATCTAGACAGCAAGGCGCTCAAGGTATGGCGAAAGGGGGCAGCCCTGTGCAAACAGGGTTTTACAAATAGAGTCCCACGGCAAGCCAGTGGTACCAACGATATGCGTTCGCGCATTCACATTAAACGACCGAGCGTATCGCATCAGGACCGGTTTTCTGTTCCCTTGCTTTCCAAACTCGCAACCCGGAACCCGTAAAGACTTCTACTTGCCCATTCTCTCCTTCAGCGTTGCGAGGATGCCGCCCGCATTAACGATTTCAAGCGAGCCACCCGAGAGTGGCTCAAAAGCAGCCTTCTTGCCGCTCTTCGGATTACGCACCTCACCCTTGTCAAAATCGATCTCGATCTCGTCACCTTCTTCAAAGAGTACACTCGCCCCCTTCGAGATCACGGGATACAGACCAAGGGCTACACAGTTCCTCATGTAGATGCGGGCCATTGATTCAGCCACGACATAACGGATGCCCAGCTGTTTGACCACGGCAGTCGCCTGTTCCCTGGAGGAACCGCAGCCGAAGTTGTTTCCGCCGACTATGATGTCACCTTCCCGCACGCTTTTCGCGAAGTCAGGAGCAATCGGCTCGAAGGCGTGCGTTGCCAGCTCTTCAGTGTCCAGGTATAAGAGCGATCCTGGTGTAATCGTATCCGTATCGATGTTGTCACCGAACCTTCTCGCTCTGCCTTTTATGATCATCTAGTTCACCTCTCTCGGATCAACGATCCTGCCCTTTAAAGCCGATGCGGCAACGGTTGCAGCCGATGCAAGAAAAATTTTCGCATCAGGACTTCCCATTCTTCCCTTGAAGTTTCTCGGCGTCGCAGCCACACACGATTCACCCTCGGCCAACACCCCCTGGTAGCCTGTGCACAAACCGCACGAGGGATTGCCGACCAGCACTCCTGCGTCGACGAGTGTGGCAATGATGCCCTTATCCAGGGCTTCCTTGTATTGATCCCATGATGCGGGCGCCACGAAGAAGCGCACGCTCTTTGGTATCTTCTTTCCTTTGACAATCCGCGCCGCAATCTCCAGATCTTCAATGCGGCCGTGGCAGCAGGAGGCAATCACCGCCTGATCGATGGGAACATCGCCCGCCTCGGAAACGCCTTTGACGTTACCCACGTTGTGAGGCAGGGCTACCTGAGGCTCAAGCTTTGATGCGTCTATGATATGGGTCTGCACATACACTGCATCCGGGTCAGGATCGACAGGTTCAATCGGCTTGTCCGTGCGCGCTTTCAAATAGGCGACTGTCTTCTCATCGGCCTTGAAAATACCGAACTTCGCTCCCAGTTCCACCGACATGTTGCCCATGGTTAGCCGCGCGTCGATGCTCATGTTATCCACGGCGGTTCCTGTCCATTCGATAGCCTTGTACTGGGCTACTTCGGTTGAGTATTTCCCGGCGATAAAAAGGATCACGTCTTTTGATGTGACCATGGGAGGCAACTGTCCCTGGATATCGAATTTAATTGTCTCAGGTACCATAAACCAGAGTTCTCCTGTGCCTAGAACATACGCCATTTCGGAAGCACCGATACCGGTCGAGGCTGCATTCAGCGCGCCATAGGTCGTGGTATGCGAGTCCGCGCCCACAATCAGCTGTCCGGGAAGCACGTGCCCCTTCTCCACCATAATCTGATGACACACGCCGGCAAAGATGTCGTAAAAATGTTTCACCCCTAACTTTCGAGCGAGTTCTCTCGCCATCTTTGCGGCTCGCGCGCTCGTGATATCAAATGCCGGTACTCTGTGGTCCGTGACAATAATGACGCGTTCAGGGTCCCACAGCTTGAACTCTTCTTCCGGAATGCCCGCCTGTTTAAGCACAGTACGTATCAACCGGAACGCGTCCGGCATCATGGCCCTGTCGATCTTGGCTGTCACGTAATTGCCCGGCTCGACTTTTGCGCGGCCTGATGCTCTGGCCAGGATTTTTTCAGCAATCGTCATTCCCACTGTGTCCTCCCTCAGTCTTTCTCTTAGTTTGTATAAAGCAGCCTCGCTCCCAACATTTCCGTTATCTGCCGGAAAGACTTTTCCTGAGTCGCGACTTCAAGGACGGATTGGGCACCCACTCGGCGAGGCAGTACGTTCCGTAGGACAACCCGGACGAACGGGCACCCTTTGGGTGGGCGGCCGGGTTGAGTGCAGCCGAGCCGTACGTGGGTCAACCGCCCGGAGCGGAGCAGCGAAGGAAACAGTGTTCCGGCAGATACGTACACATTTATGCCCTTTCTTCCTCCGTCTCTTTGCCGGCTACTTCACACACGAGGTCTTTGATGTGCCCCTCGGGAAATGTGAGCGGGTCAACCGTGATCGTCGCGCCCGGCTTCACCAGCGTGATGCATGCGAATCTTCTTTTGCCGTCTATGCGCATCAGGCACGAGCCGCACATCTGCAGCCCGCAGCAAAAGCTTCTGAAACTGAGCGTGGGATCAAGTTCCAGCTGGATCTTATTCAAGAGGGTAAGGACGGATGTTTCTTCTTCGGCGGATACGAGGTACTCCTGGTAACGGGGCTGGCTGTCAGAGTCGGGGTCGAACCTGAAGACTCGGGCGGTGATCATCTCATGCATATCACGCCTCCGGCCTCAGATAATCGAGTGCAACCGGGAAAGAATCCATATCGAGTCTTCCGTCCTTAAGCTTTACTTGTGTGTGACGCAGCCACGAGCCATTATCTTCCCTGGGAAAATCGGAACGGTAGTGAAAGCCGCGGCTCTCCTCCCGCGCCAGCGCCGATAGTGCAACGATCCGTGCTGTCTCAACCACGTAAGGGAATTCAATAGCCCTCATCCACTCGAGATTATGTCTCTTGAAAGCAGGGACCTGAATACGTGGAATATCAGCTTCGATCTGATCGATCTCCTGAAGCGCATGCTGGAGACCATCCTCATGACGGACAATAAAGACATCGCGCTCCATCACCTGCTGGAGCCGTCTCTTGAGCTGACCTACAGAAGCCGGATCCGTCTTGGGCTCCAGGAAGCGGCGCGCCAATTCTTCTTCCCGCTGGATAAACTCCAGGGACAGCTCTCCCGCGTGGTGCGCTTTCCGGGCGTATTCTGCTGCACGCAGGCCTGCCTCGAATCCGAAAACAATCATCTGCGAGAAGCTGTAGCCTGAAAGACGGCACGCGCCGTGCACGGACCCCATGACCTCTCCTGCAGCAAAAAGGCCCGGAAGAGTAGTCTCGGTCTTCTCATTTATTCTGACGCCACCCATTATAAAATGAGAGCCTATGAGGAGTTCCACCTTATGGTCGCGCGGGTCAATGTCGAGCGTTTTGATCAACCTGCGACGTTGCGTCCAATTCTTGATAAGAAGTTTCGAGTCTATTTCCGGTAATCCCCTCTGGTCAACGAAGATCGGCCCACGACCTTTCTCGATCTCAAAATAGAACTTCCGAATCAATTCCTCCGAATAGGATGCCGCGGGATACTTTGAGACATCATCTTCGATTATCTCACCCAGACGGTTCCTGTACGGACCGTTCCAGAATTCAGGGAAGTAACGCAGATAGCGACTGCGGGGGCTGAAAGGAAGAAGAACGAACTGTATCATCTCCATGTCCACCAGTTCCGCCCCTGCCCTGAGAGCCATAATGTGCCCGGTCCCCGAGGCATCAGTGGCGATACCAAAAGGATTATTACTTGTATGCGGGTAGAGTTCACCGGAGCCCCCTCCTGTCGCGAGCACCACTGCTTTCGCCTCGACGCTGGAGAACTCTCCTGTCGCCAGGTCGAGAAGCGTTGCCCCGGTTACAGCTCCGCCTGAAGTAAGAAGGCTTGTTACCAGTACCGTCTCCCTCAGGTTAATATTCGATTTGTGCGTAATGTGCTCCCTCAGTTTCTTGAGGGCGGGTGTGCTCTGCACACAGACTGATCTGGCTCGAAGCGGTATTACTTCGATATCCAGTTCCTGCAGCCTGCGACAGGCGTTCTTGATTTCGTGCGTTGTAAGCCACGCGGCACCCTGGTGGTTGAGAAACCGGCCGGTGTTAATCATCAGTTTGAAGAGGTCTTCTTCAGGGCCTGCTCCGGCAGTGCCGCCATTCGCCGTCGGTGTGAGGCCGCTCATGCCGATGGGCCCTTTTGAAACGAGCATGACGTTCAGGTGCTCATCCTTCGAGGCTTCAAGCGCAGCCAGCGCACCGGCGCCGCCGCCGCCGATAACCAGAACATCACACGAATAGGGTTGACGGTTTCCAGTTGACGGTTTCCAGTCTGGAACAGCCACGTGTGCCTCCTATGCCCAGAGCAATATCAAAATCGTAATATCTAAATTCTAAACAATATCCAATCTCTAATATCCAAAAGCTTTCTCCTGTTTCTGTTTACGGAATTTGGTCATTTGGAATTACTTAGACATTAGATATTCGATATTAGAATTTGCTTCATGTTACTGCTTCCACTCCGTCTTTTCCGACGATCAGCGTGCTACCGAACATCACCTTGCCGAAGGTTCTGTCGCGCACAGGGAGCCGGAACGCAAGGCACATTCCTTCCTTCAGTTTTTGTGCACTCTTCGCGCGTACCACCGGCTGTTCGTTAAGACTGAGGCCTATACCGTTTCCGAGAGCGTAGTCGGCCAACATTTCAAAGCCGGACCGCTGCGCGCTTTCAGTTAACGCTCTGCACACATCCGCAATCTTCATTCCTGCTTTTATCTCATTCAGCGCCTGCGCATATGCATCCCGCACATCGCTGGCAAGCTCTGATAGCGAACTCTCTCCGACTGCAAACGTTTTTATGCCTTCGGCCCAGTAGCGTTCAAACGCCACGGCTATGTAGAGCGTAAAGACACCTCCCGGCTCCAGAACCCTATTCTCCGGCGGCCGGAGATTTCCTTTTTCATTTGCCAAAGCCATCTGTATGCGAACGTCTTCTGCGCCCTCAAATCGAGCCTGCTTGCGGAGCATCGCTTCAAGGAACTGCTCACTCATACCCATCGAACAGAGTGATCCTATCTGCTCAAAACATTTCTTTACGATGCGGCCCGCCCGCCTGATCTCATCGGCTTCCTTTGCCGATTTTATAGCGCGCAGGCTCGGCAGCAGAGCCGAAGCGTCGACTATGGTGGAGCCGGCCAAGGCTTCCTTCAACGCCCTGAATTCCTGATAGGGCATCTGTTCTGCAAACCTGCCAAGCCCGATAGTGCACGGGACAAGGCCCTTCTCTTTGAGGTACTTTGCGCAGTCTTTGGCCACGTTACCCGCTGGCTTCAATTCTTTAACACAGGTGGTCGCGAGCAGCGAGGGTAATCCTCTTGCAGCACCCTCAAAGAAAAGTACCAAGGGTCCTTCGAGGGGGACCAGCGCGATGGTCCCGCGTGGTAACCTTATTATGAAGTTACTCAGATAACAGGGGTCTGCATACTCCGTTAAACCTCTGCCGTAAAGCAGGAGCAGATCGATGGCACTTTTTTTCATCTGCCCTTTGACCCGCTCAAGGCGTTCTTGAAATTCCCGTTCGGGCATATTGACGCGGTCCCAGACATTCCGGCCGTTCTTCAGCGCGGGTTGCATTGTTTCCATCACTGCACCTCTTTCACATAGATTCCGACCGGCTCAGCGCACCGGCCTAAGCGACGTCGCCACATCTTTAGCTCGCACGGCGACCGGGTACCCGCAGCCGCAAAGCGGCTGGAGGGTGGAGGGAGGCTCCGGCGGCTTTGCCGCCGGGTACCCACGAAGTGGGTGGAGGCGACGCGAGCCCCCTGATTGTTTCCATCGTCACACCTCTTTCACATGCAGTTTTGTTACAGTCTTCGAGAGCTTTTCCGCGCCTTTGTCCGTAACGAGGAACGTCTCGCCGCACGCTAGATATCCGGTCTCGGGCAAATATTGATTTGGGTGGACCACTACCACCTGCTGCCGCTCAAACGTGACTCTCGTCTCGTCGTCCACCGCGCCTCCCGGCCTGAGCGATCCTACCCCGAAGCCGTGGCCACGTGCCCGCATAAAGGGCGGGTAGCAATACTTTGCGTACCCTGCGTCGCTGATTACCTTATTCATCGCCTTCGACATGGCGGAGGCTTCGACTCCCGGCTTGATCGCCGCGAGTGATTCTCTGAAAGCATGGAGGAGCATGTCATACTTCTCCCTTACTACCGGTGCGGGCTCGCCCAGGACTACCGTCCTGCAAAGCTGCATGAACTGTCCTTCCCGCACAGGCGTGATCTCGCCGATGATAATATCGCCTGCTCTGAGTCTTCTGTCGGTCGGCTCGTGCATTTCCTCGTTGTGAGGGCCAGAACTGAGGAGGATAAAAATATCGTCTGCCCCTGCGGCGCGCATCACGAATTCCATCTCAGCAACAAGCTCGTATTCCCGCACCCCGGGTCTCGCACATTCGACAAATGTTTCAAAACCGATGTCCGCTATACGTGCAGTATCGTAGACGATTTCGAGCTCTTCGTCGCTCTTCTCTCGAGACATTTCCTCGATGATAAAATCGGCCGGCTGCAGCTCAACCACGGAAGAAGCGGCTGTGTAGACTTCCTCGGTCATCTCCGCTGAGCCGGCAACACCCACAGGACCCGCGAGCCCAAGCCTGCGCAACAGGCGCACCAGGTCGCGTGTGAAATCCGCACTTCCCCGCACATCCTTGATCCAACTCTTCATCCGCACCCTCTCGGCATCCCACGAGGGTTCCATGAGGAGTACCGGTTTGCCGGTCTTCGTCACCACAGCCGCGTTTCTCGCTCCCATGGGCCGACACCCGCAAAAATAGTGGAGGTAACTGGGTGCCAGGATGCTGCAGGTACCACCCGAATAGACAATCAATCCATTCAGTCCCTTCTTGTTGATTAACTCCAAGCTCCTGGTCAGCCGATTATTCATCTCAGCCATCGCGTCACCTCACTTGAGCAGCGCATACTCGCTCTTATGTTTGACAATGTAAGGATTGATACCGCCAGCCTCCAGTATACCCATGATGAAATCCGGGAAGGGCTTGGCCTGAATAGTTTCACCGGTGGTGACATTGTCGATGCGTCCTGTCTTTATATCGACCTTCACGGTGTCACCCATGTGGATCTTGTTAATCTCGTCGCCGATCTCAAAGATAGGAAGACCCGAGTTCAGCGAGTTCCGGTAGAAGATACGTGAGGCGCTGTGACAGATGATCACGCCGATGCCCTTCTTCTTCAGGAAGAGAGGCGCATTTCTCGAGGATGAGCAGCCGAGATTCGATCCTCCTGCCCAGATGTCCCCTTTGTGCATCTTCTTGGGGAAATCTGGTATGAGAAGCTCGCCCAGGTGATCGAGCATGGGTTTCTCACCCGTGTGCAGCCAATGGCTCGGCGTTATGCTCTCGGTATTTACATTGTTGCCGACTTTCCACACCGTACCCTTTACGATCCATTGTTTTTTCGCATTTGTCGTAGCCATGATCGATTCCTCCTACAGATAATTCCGCGGGTCTGCGATCTTGCCTTCGACCGCTGTTGCCGCGCAGGTTGCGGGTGATGCCAGGTAAGAAAAGGAGCCTTCTGCAGTCCGGCCGGGCCAATTGCGCGGTCCCGGGTGCATCTGCACCTCGCCCGGAGCAAGGTGGCCGATACTCAGAGTCTGGCACGTTCCGCAGTAGGCAGGAAAAAGGCTGCAGCCGCTATCCACAAAAGTCTGGAGAAGTCCTTCTGCAGCGCACTGCTTCATAACTTCGTCGGTGCCAGGAATGATCAATGTGCGTGCTTTCACCTGGTGGCCTTTCATTATCTTTGCTGCTTCACGGAAATCATAGATGCTGCCGCCGGTGCACGTGCCGATGCAGACCTGATCGATCTTTACGCCGAGTTCTTCGGATAATGGCTTTGTATTCTCCGGAGATGATGGCGCGCAAACCTGAGGCTCAAGGCTTGAAACATCGAAGTTGTAGGTTTTTTCAAAGCGCGCATCCGGATCGCCCTTGACGATCTCATAGGAATGCTTCACCCTGCCCTTCAACCATTCAAGCAGAATCTCGTCAGGTTCTATAAAACTGCACTTGGCGCCCAGTTCTGTCGACATGAGCGTGAACGGGAACCGCAACGGTACTGGCAGCGAGTGAATATAGGAGCCGTCCCATTCGATGCACTTGTAGACAGAAGCGTCCATGCCGACCTCGCGCACAATGTACTGGATCACGTCCCTGGGATAGACGCCCTTTTTGGTCTGACCGGTAATGATGTACTTGTGCGTGTCAGGCACCTTGAACCAGAGCGTGCCCGTCAAAAAGACCTGCGACATCTCGATACCGGACTGCGCGGAGATGGCGCCGACCGCGCCGTACGCGGGTGTATGTGAATCGCCGAAGACACAGAGCGCTCCGGGAAAAGCGTAGCCCTGTTCCATGATGATGACGTGCGCGATGCCGGTCCCGAAGTTGAATACCTTTATTCCCAGCTTCTCCGCCCAGTCTCTCGTCTTCTTCTGGTCTTCCGCCAGCTCGTCGCTATGACCTGTGCAGAAATGGTGCCCCATGAACATGCCGATCTTCGACGGATCGAAGACGCCGGTCAACTCGCCCAGTGACGTGAACTGTTCGTACTTCTTTGCGTCGAAGCCTTCGTGCATACCTGCGTAATCGATCCGGCAGGTCAGGATCTCGCCGGGTGTTACCGTGTCCACAGGCTTCACAGAATGCTTCATCAGAATCTTTTCAACTGCTGTGTATCCCATATTCGTCTCCTATTTAGTGAATAATGAGCAGTAAGCAGTGAGCAGTGACACAACATCTTCTGACTGCTTGCTACTCGTTGGCTTTCCTTGTCTTGTCCTTTCTCGTAAGTACTCGGCTTCTGCTTTCTCTGTCCCCTTGCTCTTAGCTGCTTACTGCTCACTGCTTACGGTTCACCGTTCCTAACTAGTGTTTCAGAAACACCAAACTTATCCACGGAATATAGGTAATGACAAACATGCCTACGAGGAGCAGGAGGAAGAAAGGCAGCACGCCTTTGACCACCTCGTTGAGCGGCTCCTTGCAGACCGCACTCATGACATAAAGATGCATGCCGATGGGCGGCATGAGAAACGCAAGCTCCATATTGATCGTCATCAGGATCCCGAAGTGGATGCCGCTGATTCCCAGCTTCTGCAGAATGGGATAGACGATTGGCACCACGATCAGAATTTTCGTTGCAGGCGTCAAAAACATTCCCATGATGAAAATGGAGATGTTCATGA
>DATKNH010000160.1 GCA_035541455.1 Syntrophorhabdales bacterium | reverse complement strand
TTCGGTTCAGTCTATACAAAAAGTGATTACGGCGAATTGCTGAGGGAAGCGTACCTGGCTACTGACGACTACATCGTCAAGCGCGGCATTCGGAGCGGTACCGCTGCTGCCACACTACATATTTTTGATGAAGTGTTCCTTGCGGCTAACGTTGGGGACTCGCGTGTGATCATGGGTATTCGGGGCGATGTTCTCCAGCTTACGCTCGATCACAAGCCCGATGTTCCTGCAGAACGCTCCCGTATTGAATCGCTAGGAGGTCGGGTTGTCACCCATGTTGTTCCCAGAGTGCAAGGCATACTTGCCATGAGTCGGGCACTGGGAGATCTAACCCTCAAGCCTTACATCAGTCCGGAGCCACGCGTTGTGCAGGGTCTCCTTGGTCCGGAGAACGATTTTGCTGTTATTGCCTGCGACGGCGTATGGGACGTGCTCGGACCCCGCGAAGTGATTCAAGTCGCGCGCGATGTGGAGGGCCCTCAGGAAGCAGCAGATCGTATCGCAGCAAAGGCGCTCTCAGCGGGCAGCACGGACAACCTGACGGTGATTGTTCTGGACCTTCGCAAGCGCACAGCCCGCATGCCGCGAAAGAAGATGGAAATACTCTCAATCCTCGATTACGCAAATGAATAAAGCTTGTTACGAGTTACGCGTTTCGAGTTCCGGTAAAGACCCATTCCATACGGCCGGTAACGCGTAAGAATGCACCTCTTTAAACTCGTAACCCGGAACCCGTAACAGGTTTTATTTTACCAGGGCGAGTGCTGCTTTGAATTCCTGCGTCCCTGCTTTCTTGAGCAACTCGTATATAATCATTTCAGTAGAAGTGATCGTGACGCCGCTCGTGCGCATTCTCTCAACCGCAGTGTTGCAGTTATCAACAGTCCGCGAAGAGATGGCGTCGCGCACCACATGGACCTTGAAGTGTTGAACTGCATGGAGTGCTGTCTGGGCAACACAGATGTGTGCCTCGAGTCCCGTGAGGATAAGCGCCTTTCGTTGGCTCCGTCGAACCGCGTCCGCAAAATCATTCGATAAAAAGCAATTGAACGCGACTTTCGAAATCGGCGCACTACACTCCTTGCATTGAGAAAGGTCGAGCACTGTGGGTCCTAGCTTTTCCTGTTCGGTGACTATAACTGGAATGCCGGTGATGCCGGCAAAGGAGACAAGCCGCATCACGTTTTCTTTGACGGACTCGCGATCGGCCACGGCAGGCAGCAATCGTTCCTGCATGTCAATTATGACTAAGAGGCTCTCTTCTCTTTCCAGCAGATCTTTTTTATCGGGGCTGTTAGACGTCATAATCATTCCTCCCGCGCTCGCACGAATTCTTTCTGTTAAGTCGGTCCTTCTGCGAATGGAGAACGACGAGATGACGCACGGCGCGGAAGGAATGATTAGCGCACAACGGGGAACTCGAGCAAAGGGTGATTAAGGGTGGCGAATCGGCGGCCCTAGTTTAGTTTCACCCTTTTTGCGATGCGTTTGCTATCTGATCTGCATCTCTTCACCGCAGCAGATAATGTCACACGCTCCGCAGTCGCACGCCTCATCTACCGTGAGCACAATACCGCACGTGTCACAGTAGAGCTGACTACCCGCCTTCTTTGCGGGAGCCTTCTTTTTCGTCTTGGAGGCAGACGCTTTCTTTTTCGCCGGAGCTGCTTTCTTTTTCGCCGGAGCTTTTTTTGCTGCCTTCTTAGGTGCTGGCTTCTTAGGAGCCGCCTTCTTCGTCGGTTTCTTTGTTGCCACGCTCATCACCCCCTTTCACCTACCGAGATATTCCGCCGACTCGCCTTGTTGCCCAGAACACTGCAGTAACGCCGCATGCCGAATTTGCGTTGCGTGTTGTCTCGGCATAATTTCGTCTGTCAATGTTATCGAACATGCTCGATGCCTATTCTTGAAGGCCGTTTGAGAGTCCTCAAAGCTGTTGAATCACCGAGCACCTTTCCGACAAGATTGACAGCGCTCGCGGGAACAGGTTCTGTGCCCTGGCTCATTGGCGTTGGGCCAAAAAAAATTGCAAGAGCCGACCCGGGAGGCCAGTAACCAATGTCACCGACACTCACGTTTGTCGTCGCTGTTTCATCGAGGGATCGCTGTACAGGAATCTCAAAATAGAATTCGTCGCCCCAAACAGAAGGTTTTGTGTCGATAGGAAGAGCCGCACCAATGGCCTTCGCACACTCAGTATCGAAAAGTTGCGCGTCGAGTTGAATCTGATCTACAGAAATTTTTACTGGTATCGGCACGCGGTACATCCTTTAAAGATCCTTGTGTGAGAAGCTTTCATCAAAGATAAGAATAAGACCAATTGTGCTGCGATGCAAGAGAAAAATGACAAAACGAAGAAAAGAATTTATAACTCTTCTCATCACAATCTTCACCGTTGCAATTTTTCACTCGGCGATGTAATCTTGCGAAAGCTCTCCTGGTGCGGGTTTACAGCGATCACCGAGAACGCCGCGAGGTATATACAACATGACCATGTTCCTGATTTCTTTTTTTTCGCTTTATAGCCTCCTTCACTTTTATGTGTTCATGAAAGCGAGAAACGCTTTTGCGCTTGGCGTTCGCGCGAGTCTCGTGCTTGTCCTCTTCATGCTTTGGATGATCGCGGCGCCCGTGATCATTCGTCAGTTTGAAAAGTATGACATCGAGCCGCTTGCCCGTATCATGGCGTACGTGGGCTACACGTGGCTTGGGTTTCTTTTTCTTCTCGTCTGCGGTTTGATAGTGATTGATCTCTATCGTATCGTTCTATATCTGGCCGGCCTGCTTTTGCCCGCGGGCTCAGTGGCTGAAGGATTGAGAGCAGTTCTCTCGTCACGAAGCTATTTCCTCATAGCATTGTCGGTCTCGTTGCTGATAAGCATCTACGGCGGTTTCGAAGCAAGTCGGATCGGTGTCGATACGATACGTATCCACACATCGAAACTCCCCGCCGCTGTGAGCCCGCTGCGCATAGTGCAGATTTCCGACGTGCACATCGGTTTGATAGTGCGTGATAGCAGGGTGCAGAAGATTATGGGGCAGGTGAAAAGAGCAAAGCCGGATCTTTTCTTGTCCACGGGCGATCTTGTGGATGGAGACACAGCCACATTAGGAAGACTTGCAGAGATGCTTCGGGAAGTACATCCCCGGTATGGTAAATTTGCGATCACCGGCAACCACGAATACTACGCCGGCATCGAGCAGGCGGTGGCTTTCACGAAAGAAGCAGGCTTCACCATGTTGAGAGGAGAGCGCGCCAATGTGGGGGAGTTCCTGACGATAGTGGGTTTGGACGACCCGGCAGGACCGGGCATGATCAAGGGTGACGGCGATCTGGAGGGGAAACTCCTTGCTCTGCCGTCTGGAGGCAGGTTTATTCTGCTGCTCAAGCATCGGCCCGATGTGGAGCAGGCTAGTTTAGGGCGTTTTGATCTGCAGCTTTCCGGGCATCTGCACAAGGGCCAGATTTTCCCTTTCAGGTTTTTCGTACGCCTTTTTTATCCCATGTACACGGGTCTCTATGCGCTCGACCGCAATTCTTCGCTTTACGTGAGTGCAGGCTCGGGCACATGGGGACCACCAATCAGGTTCCTCGCGCCACCGAAAGTCACGTTGATAGAACTCGTGCACGCAGAATAACCCGGGGTCCGGGCAATGGCTAAATGAGCGATACTTCTGTTGAAATAGCGCCATTGTTGTGATAGATTAGGCTCAAGTCGCGCTCTTTTATCTTATGAATGTGAGAGAAAGGTTAGAGGATCGAGAGGAACGTACGCTTTCCCGGTACGCGCAGAAAAGTTCTGTGACGAGGGGGAGGCAAAGGCCGGAGCGTCCGTGCGATATTCGGCCCGCGTTTCAGCATGACAGGGACAGGATCATCCACAGTAAAGCATTCCGAAGGCTGAAGCATAAGACGCAGGTGTTCCTCTTTCCCACGGACGACCATTACCGGACGCGACTCACGCACACCGTGGAGGTTTCGCAGATCGCAAGGACAGTTGCAAAGGCCCTCTTCCTGAACGAAGATCTTACCGAGGCCATCGCGCTGGGTCACGATCTGGGACACGGACCCTTCGGACACGCGGGCGAAGAAGCATTAAACAGGATACACAAGGGTGGCTTCAGCCACCAGGAACAGAGTCTGCGGATCGTAGACTTTCTGGAACGGGACGGACAGGGTCTTAATCTCACCCTCGAGGTTCGGGATGGTATCTTGAAACATGCCAAGGGCAAGGGCGATATACTTGCCAAGAGTCAGGGGGATAAGCCCCTCACCCGCGAAGCCGAAGTGGTTAGGATAGCCGATGTCATCGCGTATACCAACCACGACGTGGACGATGCGATTCGCGGGCACGTGATTGAGCCCTCTGACCTCCCGGATGAATGTGTGAAATCTCTTGGCGGGACACATGGGCAGAGGATTGATTCGATGGTGCGGGGCGTCATCTCGGCTTCTCTTGAAAACGAAGAGACGGGCATTTGCATAGAGAAAAAGACTGAAGAGCGGATGGAGGAACTGCGCGGCTTCCTGTGGGAACGGGTGTACGAGAATAGGATCGTGCATGAGGACTTCGAAAAGTGCTCGAGGATTCTCGAAGAGCTTTACGCCTATTTCCTGAAGAAACCGGAAGCTTTCCTGGAAGAAACCAGTCGGATCGATTTTTACGATGAGCCCGCCACCTGCGTCTGCGACTATCTTTCCGGCATGACAGACAGGTACGCGTTCAATCTTTACGAAAAACTATTTCTTCCGCTACCTTGGAAGATAGCCATCTAGGGGGGCACGATGAAGAAGAAAATCCTTATTGCCGACAAGGACTCAAGTCTCAAAGAAGCCTTCCGCATAATATTCTCCGAGGACAAATACGATGTCCTCTACGCTGCCTCGGCAAAAGAAATAGAAAGACTCCTGACCTCAGAACGTCCTGACATTTATATAGTCAATGTCAATCTATCGAAGAGCAGTGGGATAGAGGTCTACAGAAAGCTGCAGAAAGACAGGTTTCTCGACAATGCGCGATTCTTTTTCATGAAGGATGAGAATGACAGCACGGAGCTTCTTGGTTTTCAGGCCGAAGGTGTTATAGAAAAACCAATAAACTTTTTCAAAGTCCATGAGAGAATAGCTAAGGATGATGATGTTGTGCTTCTCACGGATGAAGTAATCGAGCCTGAACCACAACGGGTCGTGCAGGAGCCCATAGCACAGACAAGAGGACCGGCTATCGAGGAGGCTGGCGTGAAAGAAGATATAGGCATGCGGATCGGGGTGGAAAGTCTCGCCAGGGAGTTCAGCGGTCATACTGTTGCGGGTAAGGAGGAAATGGCACCCGTACTGGAGGCGGAACTGCGGAAGGTTTTGAACCAGACCGTTGAGGAGATGGCGCCGAGATTTGTGGACAGACTGACCACAGTTCTGTCAACGTTCATAGAGGATTACACCCGGCGAGTGCTCTACGAGATAGCAGAGAAAGTCATCCGCGAGGAAATAGATAAGCTGCTAAAAGAATCGGGTTCATGACAGAGAAGATCTACCAACCAAATCCGGTCGAACGGAAATGGTATAGCTTTTGGCTCGAGAAAGGTTATTTCAGGGCAGAGAGCGTTTCCGACAAACCTCCGTTCTGCATAGTAATACCGCCGCCAAACGTGACGGGCGTACTGCACATGGGTCACGCCCTTAACAATACCCTCCAGGACATCTCCACGCGGCACAAGAGAATGAGCGGCTACAATGCGCTCTGGCTGCCCGGCATGGATCACGCGGGCATAGCGACGCAAAACGTTGTTGAGCGCGAACTCGCCAAAGAGGGTCTTACCCCGGAATCTTTGGGGAGAGAGGCCTTTATAGAACGAGTGTGGCAGTGGAAAGAGAAGTCGGGCGGAACCATCATCGAACAGTTGAAAAGGCTGGGTTGCTCATGCGACTGGTCCCGCGAGCGCTTTACCATGGATGCCGGCCTGTCGCGGGCAGTGCGCGAGGTCTTTGTCAGGCTTTACGAAGAGGGGCTCATTTACCGCGGTAACTACATCATCAATTGGTGCCCACGCTGTAAGACTGCTCTTTCGGACGTTGAGGTAGAGCACGAGGAGACAAAGGGACATCTCTACTGCATCCGCTACCCCCTCGCCGAAGGAGAGGGCTTTGTTACGGTTGCCACAACACGGCCCGAGACGATGCTGGGGGATACGGCAATCGCGGTCAATCCTGATGATCCGCGCTTTCATCATTACATCGGCAGGGAAGTCATCCTTCCGATTGCAAAGAAGCGGATCCCCGTGATAGCCGATACCTACGTGGACACGACCTTCGGAACGGGGGCTCTCAAGATAACCCCAGCCCACGATTTTAACGATTTTGAGATAGGCAAGATACACTCACTCGATATCGTCAAGGTGATAGACGAGGAAGGCAGAATGAATGACCATGCCTTTCACTACAAAGGCATGGACCGCTTTGAGGCGCGAACGAAAATTGTCGAAGAGCTCGGGCGCGAGGGGCTGCTCGAGAAGATAGAGGATTATGGCCTTGTTGTAGGAAGATGCTATCGCTGCAAGACGGTAGTGGAGCCAATGCTCTCCCTTCAGTGGTTTGTTACCATGAAGCCGCTCGCGGCTCCGGCTATCGAAGCAGTCAGGTCTCACAAGGTCCGCATCATTCCAGAGATGTGGGAAAAGGTTTACTTCGAGTGGATGGAAAATATCAAAGACTGGTGCATATCACGGCAGATCTGGTGGGGTCATCGGATACCGGTCTGGTATTGCGATGCCTGCCAGAAAATGTATGTCTCGAGAAAAGAGCCGACCTCGTGTGAACAGTGCAACGGAGCGTTGCGGCAGGAATCGGATGTGCTTGATACCTGGTTCTCGTCGGGACTGTGGCCCTTCTCTACCCTTGGGTGGCCTGAAAGCACAGAGGACCTGCGTACCTTCTACCCGACGTCCCTTCTGGTGACGGGATTCGACATCCTCTTTTTCTGGGTGGCGAGGATGATTATGATGGGCCTTCATTTCATGGGTGATGTACCTTTCAGGGAAGTATATATACATGCCCTGGTGCGTGATGCTGAAGGGCGCAAAATGAGCAAGTCCAAAGGCAACGTCATCGATCCTCTCCTGATGCTCGATCAGTACGGCACCGATGCCTTCAGATTTACCCTTGCGATGCTTGCAGCCCAGGGCCGCGATGTGCTCCTTTCTGAGGAGCGTATCGAGGGAGGGCGCAATTTTGTAAACAAGCTGTGGAACGCCTCCCGCCTAACCACGGCATTGCTCGAGGGTAAAGACGTGGCGGCTGGCAAGGTCACCTCATCCTTCCTTCCGGACCGCTGGATACGGTCCCGCATTCGGAGGGTGGCCCAGGAAGTGGAGGAGAGCTTAAACGCCTACCGTTACAGCGAAGCGGCACTGACACTCCACAGTTTTGTCTGGCACGAGTTCTGCGACTGGTACCTCGAGCTTGTAAAGCCAAACCTCTACGGGAAAGTCACCCAATGTGATGCGAAGGCAACCGCCTCGATTCTGCACGATACCTTTCTCGACATCCTCAGGTTTCTCCACCCCTTCATGCCGTTCATCACTGAAGAGATATACCAAAAAATGCCCCGCAGAGAATCCGAGAGTATCGTGATCGAGCAATTCCCCCGATACAATCAGGGAGAGGTAGACGAGCAGGCCGAGGAAGGCATGAACATTCTGATGGGTGTTATTGATGTAATAAGAAATATTCGCGGTGAGATGGGCTTTGCGCCCAACGTGAGGATTGATGCGCACCTGCGCGCCCACGGTCACGCCGCGTTGCTTGAAGAATATGCATACTACATCAAGGAACTCGCGAAGGTCGAGGAACTCCTCTTTGTGACAGAGGGTGTATCGGGACGCGCTGCAATAGGCATACACGAAGACGTAGAAGTCTTTATTCCCATCAAGGACCCGCAAATAATAGTCCGGGAAATAGGGAGAATAGATAAGGAGCTGGGAAAGATCGGGCCGGAAATCGAGAGAACATTCAAGAAGATCAACAACGAAGCATTCCGCGAAAAAGCCCCTCCGGAAGTCATCAAGAAAGAGGAGATGCTCCACCAGGATCTCTGTCAGAAGCGGGAGAAGCTTGTCGGAAACAGAGGCGCGCTGGAGGGCTTGCTGAAGGCATAATCAGGGTTAAGGATCAAGCGCAAGGGTCAAGCAAAAGCATAGTTCTCCAAGATCAAGAATGTAAAAAACAGGTCTAGACATGCCGCTCAATTTTTCCATTGTCGAGCGTTTTGCATCTGAGTACCAGCAAGCAATGCGCGAGAAAACTCTTCTCAGGCATGACCGCTACCACATGCTTTCGGCCTTGCGGGAGAAGCTTTACCAGGCGATGCGGGACTATGAGACGTTTGAGGCAGAGCTCTCCTCGATGCTGAACTCTATACAGGCTGCTAAGACCTATGAAGAGCTGGGGCAGCAGCACCGCCGGTCTGTCGCCGGAGTGAAGAATTACTTCCTCGAAGAGCAAACCATCGTAGATGTGCACGACCTTTTTGGTACCATAAGAGACGCTATTACGGGCCGTGTGCTTTCGTTAATAGAGAGGGAATTGGAGCGTGAAGGCTTGGGGAGGCCTCCCGTGGAATACTCATGGGTAGGGCTGGGCAGTGAAGGAAGGAACGAGCAGACGTTTGTGACCGATCAAGACAATATGCTTATCTACGAAACCGGGGCCGCGGGACGTGCTGATTCATATTTCAAGGAGCTAGCCGAGAGGGCTGTAGAGAGGCTTGACACAGTGGGTTTCAGCAAGTGCAAGGGCGGGATCATGCCTTCAAATGAGAAATGGCGAGGTTCTCGCGCCGACTGGCAGAAGAGACTGGAAGAAACTCTCACTGAAGATAAAAAGACTCTCGAGCTGCTTGATCTTATTATTCTCTCCGATGCCAGGCACGTCTTCGGTGCGAAGGACATCCTCGATGTGTTCGTTGAGCGATTCCAAACGATGTTGCATGAGAACCGTGTCATCATGAAAGACCTGACGCAGTCTGCCGTGCTCATGCCGACGGCACTGGGCTTTTTCGGGAGATTCAAAGTCGAAGCAGAAGGAGAAAACAAGGGGAAGCTCAACATAAAGCTTCATGGCTGGGCGCCGTTGATCATGTCGGTCAGGGCGCTTGCGCTCGCCCAGGGAGTCGCCTATACCGGTACGCTCAAGCGAGTAAGAACGTTGCGGGAGATGAATATCATAAAACGTGAGGTGGAAGAGGAACTCGTTGACGCGTATCTTCTCTTTGTCAGCTTGAGGGTGACTAACCAGATCAGTGAGCCTGACGGTGCAAACGCAAATCATATTAACCCTGACTTGCTTGACGCCGACGAAGCGGGAAGGCTGCGCAAGTATATGCGGGTTGTGGAGTCTTTCCAGAAATATGTTAATGAGATTTTGTTGTTCGGACAACCGTTCTAAGGAGGTTAGCATGAAGGTCGCAGAGGTCATGAACAAGAATGTAGTGACATGTCACCCTTCTGAGAAGTTGCCGGTCATTATTAATAAGTTTGAACTCTTTCACATAGCCGGTATGCCCGTCACAGAGAAGGGGGCTCTCGCGGGAATCATCACTCAAACGGATGTGCTGAGGGCGGTGAAAGAAGGATCGATCCAGGATATACTGGTGAAAGATGTCATGACGAGTAACGTGATTTCGGTGTCGCCAACCGAGTCAGCGACGCAGGTGGCAAGGCTGATGGTGGAGAAGAGGATCAACAGAATACCGGTGGTCGAAAGCGGGAGGCTCGTAGGGATTGTCACGAGGGGCGATCTAATCAAGGCAGCAGCGGTATGCGAATGAAAACGAGTTGCCAGTTTACAGTTGACGGTTTCCGGTTTGCAGTCGTCAATAAGACGAGTAACGGTGAACCGATAACCGTGAACCGGTAACCGAAAATTAGGAGGAACTGTGAAAGTAACAAAGGATGTCATCGAATACGTCGCTCATCTGGGCAGGCTTGAGCTTGACCCGGACGAGATCGACCGCTACACGTCCCAGCTTGATTCAATACTGGAATATATGGATAAACTCAATTCTCTCGACACGTCAGGCGTGGAGCCGACAACCCACGCAATTCCCAACGTGAATGTGTTCAGGGAGGATCAGGTGGTGGAATCGTTTTCGGTTGAGGCTTCGGTGGGAAACGCACCGGAAAGGAAGGGCTCTTTTTTCAAGGTCCCTCCTATTATAGAGGCGGAATAAGAAAATGGGAGAACTTCTCGAAAAGAATATAGTGGATCTGGGTAATCTGCTCGCAAAAAGAGAGATCACATCCGTCGAACTGACAAAATTCTACCTGGAGCGGATGAAGAAACATGATGGCGCGCTCCAGGCGTATCTGCGGGTGACGGAAGATCTCGCGATCAGCATGGCGGAAGAGGCCGACAAGAAACTCGCACATGGCGAGGGCAATCTCCTTACGGGCATTCCTCTCGGCATTAAGGACATCCTCTGTACGCGCGGCATGGAGACGACCTGCGCATCACAGATCCTTCGCGGATTTATAGCGCCCTATGACGCGACGGTGATTCGCAGAATGAAGGAGCGCGGTTTTGTCCATCTCGGAAGACTCAACATGGACGAATTTGCCATGGGATCATCCACTGAGAACTCATCCTTCCAGGTTACGAAGAACCCCTGGGACCTTGAACGAATCCCGGGCGGTTCCAGCGGAGGGTCGGCAGCAGCCGTGGCGGGAGGCCTTTGCGTGGCAGCCCTCGGCACAGACACCGGCGGATCAATTCGTCAGCCGGCGAGTCTGTGCGGGACCGTGGGCTTAAAGCCTACATACGGAAGAGTCTCACGGTATGGGCTCGTTGCATTCGCATCGAGTCTTGATCAGATCGGACCATTGACGAGAAGCGTGAGGGATGCCGCGAGCATGCTTCAGGTGATTGCTGGTCACGATCCGATGGACAGCACGTCTATCCCTCAAGCGGTGCCTGACTATCTTTCGTATATCGGCCGTGACATTAAGGGAGTACGGATCGGTATTCCGCAGGAATACTTCATCGAAGGCATGGACCGGGAAGTGCGCCTAGCGGTGGAGGACGCGATCAAATTGTTCGAGCGAAACGGAGCTGTTGCGATCCCGATACGATTGCCTCACACAGAGTACGCGGTAGCAACGTACTACGTCATATGCACCGCGGAAGCGTCGTCCAACCTGGCGCGTTACGATGGTGTAAAGTACGGATTCAGAGCGCCTGGTAAAGATATCATTGAGATGTACAAGAAAAGCCGTTCCGCCGGGTTCGGCAAGGAGGTCAAACGGCGGATTATCCTCGGCACCTACGTGCTTTCTTCCGGGTATTACGACGCCTACTACAGGAAGGCAGGCCAGGTGCGGACGCTCATCAAGCGTGACTTCGACAGCGCTTTTGAGCAGTGCGATCTTGTGCTGACGCCTGTTTCTCCCACCACGGCATTTCGTATCGGGGAAAAGCTGGAAGACCCTCTTACTATGTACCTTTCGGATATATTCACCATCCCGGTTAACCTTGCCGGGTTGCCCGGATTGTCAGTTCCCTGTGGATTCGATCGTCTGGGGTTGCCGATCGGCCTGCAGATCATAGGGAAACCCCTGGATGAGCCACTTATGCTGCAGGCTGCGCATGTATTTGAAACCGAAATGAAGCTACCGAAGGTGCCGGAGAGGTTTGCGTAAGCACGCTAGGAACAGGTTACGAGTTGCGGGTTACGAGTTACGAGCCATGACGCCGGTGACCACTGGCTGCTGACCCGTAGTCGACCGCCAGACTGCTCCGTTTGAGAATTTTGAAGGTTAGAATCTGTTTAGAATTTCGATATTGCGCATAAGGTTTTGTCATATGGACGCAAATGAGGCAAAGCGATTTTTAGATGCTCTGAAAGGCATGGGCATAGAGAATTATTTTTTTGAAAGAAAGGGTGAGATCAGTTTTTCAACCCTGAGGAAGGAAGTCAAGGCGTGCACCAGATGTGGTCTCGCGCGGACGAGGAGAAGCGTCGTTTTTGGCGAAGGCAATGAGCGGGCTGCCCTTGTCTTTGTGGGAGAGGCTCCCGGCGAAGAAGAGGACGCACAGGGAAGGCCGTTTGTCGGAAGGGCCGGCAAGTTCTTAGACCAGATGATAGAACGGGCAGGCCTTTCCAGAAAAGATGTGTTCATCTGTAATGTGCTCAAGTGTCGTCCCCCCCAAAATCGGGACCCTGACCCGGCTGAAGTGGAGATGTGCAAGGGATACCTTTTTGCGCAGCTCGAGAGTATCCGTCCGAACGTGATATGCGCTCTTGGGAGGCACGCCTATAATACGCTGATGGGCGTTGATGCGCGTATCACGAAGATGCGCGGCGAATGGGCGGACTATCATGGTATAAGGCTTTTGCCGACGTATCATCCTTCCTTTCTGCTCCGCAACCAGGAGCGCGTCAGGGAAGCCTTCGAAGATATGGAGAAACTGAAAGAAGCGCTCGATGTCCGGTAGACTCTGGGCAGACTGTCAGAGGGTACGTTCTCGCAAGATCATCTCGTGCAGTTCGTTGAAGTCTTTGGGCGGGATGGCATCTGATTTTCGGACGAGGCTGACCGCGCCAGTGAGGCAGACTGGGGCGCAGACGCCGCACCCTATGCACCAATCGGTATCGACCACACACATGTCCTCTTCGAAACGGATGGCGTTGACCGGGCATATATCGACGCACGCACGGCACATGGTGCACTTCTCCTGATCGGTTTTCCTGATAAAATACGTGGCCATAAGCACGTCGCGCGGAATGGTTCTTCTCTTGACAGACCCCACCGACCAGCAACAGCATCCGCAACAGTTGCACGTGTGGCGTATGCCTTCCCTGGCATTATCGACAAGGTGCACAAGCCCTTTTTCCTCGCAGCGTCTCGTGATCTCGATGGCTTCCTGTCGTGAAATCTCTCTTCCTATTTTTTTGTCGATCAGGTACTGGGCAAGGTCATCGTACTTGATGCAGACCTCCAATTCGTGGCTGCACTTTCTTTTACCGATCAAGTCAGCAGTCATCCTGCACGGGCAATGAGCCACTGCTATGACCTGTACCCTGTCGATGAGCTCTTCCATCATTTCGAACGGGAACACAGCATGCGAGTGGGGATCAATACTCATACTCGCGGGTACGTAGCGCATGGCCTTGGTGCGGGTTTCACCGTACGCTTTCCTGATTTCCTCCCTCTTGGAGTACCTGACGACCATCTGTGCCATTTTCCGGGAGAAGGGCGTATGAGCGCCTGCCCACAAAAAAGTCTGCGGGAATCCGTAACCGAACTGCTGCAGCGCGTAGCCCATGGTGCCATCAGTCAATCTTTTTGAAAAAAGAAGACCCCTATCGGCAAGCAGAGCCAGGTTCCGGTCCAGCTCTTGTGGTTCCATGCGGACGTGGCGAGAGATCTCCGACACGGAGACCGGCTGAAAGGGAATCACCCTGCTCGGGATTGCCAGGGCGATCTCTGCTTCTTCCGGAGAAAAATTTTCCTTCAATATATCGATCAATTCATCTTTTTCCGGGTAGCCCATGCCCAATGCGGCAAGGTGTTTCACAAGCCTCCGATACACGTCATCGTCGTTCTTGTCTAGTTCCATATCTTCCCCCTTCGACATCTGCCAGCGATTCCCTGGGAGCCGGGTAGCAACTCGTGAAGGTGCGATCCTTGATATTCAACTCATCACGCGGAACACGCAACTCGGAACAAGTCTCTTAACGATTATTCTCCTTTTTCCCAGAAAAGCATCTTGCGTATCCTGTCGATGATTTCCTTCACCGCCTCCGGTTTCTTGAGGGTCTCAGTCTGTCGCCACGCCTTCCAGTCTCCGAAAAGTTCGTGATACAACTCGGCACAGCCTCGATGAAACGATGTTCGGGCATCCCGATTGACCCGCCCGGCGCAGGCGCTCACTTGTTCGAATAGAAGATTCTTTTCTTTTTCATTCTGCGCCGAAAAAACAATGACTCGCGTTTGTTTTTCTGCGTCGCCGGAGCCAAACCTGCCCTTTATCTTCTGGTCCTTCAGAAATTCTCTTTCAAACTCTGCGAGCACCTGAACGCATTCCTCGTCGCTTGCCAGCACTGCCACCACCTTCCAACAGTCGTGTGCCTGTCCCAGATATATCTCGGTTCTGCGCGCTTGTAGCTGTTCATAAAGGTTGACTATGCAGGGCACGCACTTGCCATAGATGTCCCTTTTCGTTTCTTCCAGTCCTGGTGTGGTCTCAAAGCTCACCCACTTCGCAGGCCTATCCGCATAATAGCTCTTGTCGAGGTAAAACTTGCTCATGGATTCTTCACATTACCACACTATCGCCATCTTTTTATACCGGGCTCTGCAAAAAATATCTGTAATCTTTATTTGCAGAATCTGCTATGCTTTGGTCAATGGCCAACTTCGTTGTGATTGGCACATGGAACACGAAAGGCGAAGAACTGGAGTTCGTCTGCCAGGAACTGGCAAAGAGAAACCATACCCCCATCAAGCTCGACCTCTCAGCGACGAAAACAACCCAGGACAGAGACACCGCCTTGTCCGGCATCGTCGAAGAGGCGAGGAAGAAGCTCGCACAGACGGCCAAAAGGGAGCATATATCGGGGGTACTCTCCGTCGGCGGCGGGACCAATCTCTGGATGTCGGGGCAGATCATGGCTGATATTCCGCTGATGGTCCCGAAAGTGATTGTTTCGACCATGATTGCCAACAGCCTGACCGCTCTAAGGACACACAAAGACATTGTCTATGTGCAGGCGCCGTGTGATTTCGCGTGGAGAAATCCGCTCAGCGAGACGATTCTCAAGAACTGTGTCGCGCTGCTGACTTCCATGGAGGAAGGCGTCCCGCATCTCGATAAACCAGCCATCGCCATAACAAACTTCGGCATCACATCCGGATTCCTCCCGGGTGCAAAGGCCTTCTGGGACCAAAACGAATGCCATCTGGTGCCGTTCCATGCAATCGGTGAAAGCACCATGGCCATGGGAGAGCTGGCGGAGAAGGGCTTTTTCAGTGGAATGCTCGACCTGACGCTTCACGATGTTCTCGACCATGTGGCTCGTGGGTCTTGCGGCAGGTTGGACGAAAGAAGGGTCTCGTCGTATCTCTCTCAAGACGTTCCAGCGGTAATGGCACCCGGCGGACTTGATTTCATCGCCTACGTGCTTGACGATGGCCGGCTGCCAAGGGCTTTCGCGAACAGAAAGATATACAGGCATGATTACAGGGTGGGAGTCAGTGCCACTGTGAAGGAAGTTATCAAAGTCGCGAAATGGCTGGGGCCAATCGTGGAGAAGGCCCGCCCTGAGCATGCTCTTCTCCTCCTGCCGCTTGGCGGCTGGTCCGGCCCCGGTGTTCGAGGGGGCGGGTTCTACGATGAGGAACTGATAGGTGCATTCAGAGAACAGATAATGAAATACTGGGACCCGGCTCACGTGATCGAGGTCGATCTTCCGCTTGAAGATCCGCGCTTTGCCCGGCTGGCGAGTGAATACCTGTTTGACTTGATGCAAAAAAAATGGAAAACGTAAAAGTAAACCTGGACAATCTTCTTGCATTTCTTTTTGTGGCAAAAACGAAAAGCTTCAGCGGAGCTGCTGCACAGCTTTTCCTCACGCAGCCCGCTGTTACAACCAAGATCAAGTGCCTTGAGCGACAGTTCGGCGTCAAGCTCTTCATGAGCACCGGCAAGGACCTGCAACTTACGGAAGCGGGCAGGCAGATTCTGCCCATGGCTGAAGACATATACAAGCGATCCAAAGAGATCGAGTACGAGATGGCTTCATTCAAGGAGAGCAGGAAAGGGATACTTCGGCTGGGCGCAGCGCGGTCGATCGCACAAACCTATCTTCCAACGCTCGTTAATATGTTCAGTGAGCACTTCCCAAACATTCAGATCAGCGTTACTGAGGGGCCGTCCCATGAGATAATTCAGAAGATATCTGAACTCAAACACGACCTGGCCATCATCCCGAAGGTACCTCTTGGCCCTAAGTTCACGGCACATACGATTTCCAGCGAGAAGATGGAGTTCGTCGCAAGTAGCGGCCATCCTTTTGCGCACAGGAATCACATACCGCTGCAGGAGCTGCTTCGTCAGCCATTCATCGTTCAGGGGGAAGGCTCTGCGACGCGACTCGCCGTACTGGACATATTCGAAAAAAGCGGGATAACTCCGACGATCACTCTCGAAGCGGAAAACCCCGAGATGATAAAAAAATTTCTCCTGGCCGGGAAGGGAATTGCGCTGATTTTTCCAGCTGTCGTGCGGGACGAACTGGAAAAAGGGCTGCTCAGGGTATTGAACGTCCAGAGCCCCCCGATTTTCATAGAGGTCCAGCTGGTCTTTTTGGCCGGGCCGGTACTGAGCCCAAGCGCGAAGGGCTTTACCGAGCTGACCCTTTCAACCTTTGCTTCGCAGCATCACTAAGAAGCGTTGTGCCACAGCCTGCGCAAAAGCCTCGTCCATGATGGAGCAATTGAGTTCTACAAATTCGACGTTGTCATTCTGCAATGAGTTCTTCAACGTGCGGATAAGGAATGCATCCAGTTCCGGGTCATACAGGGGCATCCCCTCAACACTGAGGGATGAGAAGCCGCGCAGGGGGATGTGAAGAGATACTCTCGCCTTTGCCGCATTCAATCTTTCGGCCAAGGCTTTTATTGTTATCATCAGTTCATCTTTTGATGTGCGGGCCTGGACTCGCATCTCATCCTGTATATAGAGTTTTCTTTTTTCTATACCACGCTCTTTCCAGAGGGGGTCCGTGAGCCTTCGCTCGTACGGTCCGCAGCTGAACATGTCTAAGCCGCATAGGGTCATGACGATAGGGATCGGTGCTGAAAGCTCTCCTGCAAGCCTTTCCATCCCGGCACTCCGGTTGCCTCCGAGAATTGCCTCTGACAGGCCCGCAGGAGAAAGGTCCACCAGCCCCTGGAAAAGACCATCTACAACCATCTCCTCCATGACACGTTCTCCAACGCCATTGGCGTGGAAGGGTATCACCTCGAGGCCTTCTCTCTCCAGTATCGCCGCTGCCCGCCTTGCGCAAACTTCGCAAAACTGAAACTCTGCCATGGCTATCTGGTTCCGACCCCACAATTGCTCAGTGCTGCCGCGTTTGTTGACGCCGGCTACCATGGCGGCGAAGCGCTGAATAACGTCCTTCACGAAATGGTTCATTCCGTTTATATCGACACAGGAGTGAAAAATAGTGATGTCCTTGTACCCGTAATATCGCCCGGCGTACATCGGCATAGCGGCTGAACTGGAAGCTATGATCTTGGGAAAACCGAAGGGGAGCTGTCTCATCACGCGGGAGAAGAACGTTGTGTTGCTGGCGCCCCCAAGGCCCGCAATGCAGTCGATAGAGCCTTCTTTGCGGAGCCTCTGAGCAATGCTCGTTGCGCCCCGGACCATATGATCCATCGGCTCTGACGTACCCTTGCTCGCTTGAATCACATCAAAGTCGATTCCGGCTTCCTTAGCCACGTCCACGCAACTGTAATCGGCCTCTCCTTCTCGATGTGTACCCATGGATACGTCCATCAGGATCACAACACAGCCGTGCTCTTCGATGAGGCTTTTTGCGTACAATGTTTCGTCATATCTTGTGTCAAGGCTGCTGAGGAGCAATACAGTTGACATGTGACCTCCAGAGAGACTGCCGGTAAGAACGAATAGCAGGTAGAGGTAAGAAGAGCGAAAGGCAGATAGAGACAGAGTCTGCGCATGCGGCGTTTCTCTTAACCTTTGCTTTAGTCTTTACCTCTACCTTCTTCATCTTTTTCCTGTTCTTACAGTCCTGCTGTGAGCCCTCTAATGAAGTACGGGAGTTCCACTCTTCTGGTCGGCGCAAGGATCCTGCTCTGGTAATCCATTACGTATCTTGACTTGAGAGTCCTCGTGAGCATGCGGTACTCATCCGAGTCGATCGCTTTCGCAATCTCCTCCAGTTTGCCGCTTGTACCTTCCACGAGAATGAATGGTCCGGACCCTATGACCGCTTTCCATATGTTCGTAATTCTCACACCAAGCTCTTCCATGCCGCTGATGAATTCCGTCTCCAGGAATTGCCTGTAAGCCTTTTCCATGCCGGGAAGAATGTTGAAATATTGGTTAAGTTTCCACACGCCTACCTGAATATCGTAGCGTTCAACTTTTATCGGACCGTAGGATACATAGAGCTTGCTCGAATAATTTCTGATAAGAGGGAACAATTCCTCGAGAAGTTGCGCGTATTCGTCAGACCCGAGGGCCTGCTGAAAGGCGAGGAGGTCGTCTGTCGTAGACACACCCACGATACGCGGGCCTGCGCCGACCACCACATAGTACGCTCCGGCGAGACGCAAGCCTGTCTTCTCGTAGGTAGGAATATACTTGCTCAGTATGAATTCCTGGTACTCTGCTTCCTTATTCTCAACCACATCCCAGTATTGCGCAAACAGTATAGCCATAGCCCCTCCTGAAGTGTCGGCAGAATCGACTCTTATTTCCTGAACAATTGCAGCATAAGATCGATGACGTACTCCTCGTCTTTATGCACCTCTTTCTTGGTGTATTTTGCACCTCTTGCCTGAACCCAGAAGATACTTTCCGGGAAGGAAAATCGCTTGTCGACCACCCACTCCATATCTTGCGGAGCGCCGAAGTGATCTTCCACGTCCTTGGCGATTTTCACAATTTCGAGGATTTCACATACCTCGAGACAGGGCTCATTCTTGAGATCGTCGGAGATATCGCAAAGACGCGTACCGCACTCGCCATAGACGACCATCTTTGTCTTTTCCGAAATTGTTTTGGATTCAATGTTCATTTCCCGCTTATGAACCACGAAGCTATCGGGTGTGATCTCGCCGCTGACGACACTCTCTCCAAGGCCGAAGTTGCCCTCGACAATTGCACGTTCCGTGTCGCCGATATTCGGGAGAACCGTCAGGATAACGCCCGCCGACTTCGCCTCGATCATCATGATGACAGCCACCCCGATAGGCGCCCACGAAACGGGCATATTCTGCTGTATCCGAAAAGCAATGGCCCTGGTGGTAAAGGCGCTGCCCCATACTTTCTTGATGTGCTCAATGATGGCTTCTTCTCCTGCAATATTCAGATATGTCTCCATCTGGCCGGGCATACTGACAGCCCCGCTGGAGCGCACCGCGCAAGCAACATTGTCGATCCCCACCTTCTTCTGGAGCCCGGAATAGTAACGCTTTATCTCCCCAGCAAGATCCAAAGGCATCGGGCTTGCCTCAATTGCCTCTCTTATGCGGGCGCTCGTCTCCATCATTTTCCCGACATCTTGTTCAACATCGAGACCAGAAACCATTGCCTCTTCAACAATCCTGCGCACCGTATCTTTGAGCCCGGTGCTTTCCATGAAGTGCTCGTAAGCCTTAACGGAGAGAGCGAAGCCATAAGGCACGCGCAGCCCCAGGCTTATGAGTTCTCCGAGATTGGCGCACTTCTTTCCAACGACATCGTTGTATTCCTTTGACAGCTCATCGAGCCAGTAGATTTCCTTATGTTCCATCGCACTCCCCCGAGCCTCACACCAGCCGGCATTTTGTCGTTGCGCCACTCTGCTCCCCTTTTCCCTCCACGCCCTATGCTGACCGGTGTGAGGCCTTTCAGCCCTCTATTTGTTGAGTATGAAGACCGTGCCCATGTTCGCATCAAGCCTGACGTTCATGCCGTCTTTCAGCACTTTCGTTCCTTCGAACACGTTCATCACGACCGGGATGCCAAACTCTCTGCCCACGATGGCAGCGTGTGACAAACTCGCACCTCTATCCACAATCACCCCTCCAAGAAGTGAGAAGACAGGTGTCCAGCTCGGCGACGTGGTGGGCGCTACGAGGATATCTCCCTTTTCAATCTTGGATAACTCGTTTTCCGTCCAAACCACCTTGACTTTACCCTCGATAACGCCGGGTGAACCGCAGACCCCGTACAGGTCTGCCTTCAACTCCGGTTTTGCGACAGGCATAGTACCCACGACCACCTTAAGCGCGATCGGATCGAGAGACTCAACCAGCGCTTTCATTGCTTCTTCAATGGCGAAGCCCTCCTTCATGATCATGGGGGGATTGCCTTTTTCGTTCCAGCTCTTCCAGTCAGCCTTTCTCCGTTCGACGATAGGCCTCATATCGAACATGCCGGGATTGATACCGGCTCTCCTGACTTCATCCGGAATAAGGAAGAATATGTCTTCGGCCTTATCTATCGTACCTGCCTGCGCCCAGCGTCTTCCCAGCCCGAGTGCGCTTCTTCTGATCATTGCGTGGGTGTAGAGATCAAGGTAATGATTGTGCTCTTCACTGAACCGTGAACTGCTCTGAGCAAGTTTCAAGATCATCTGGAACCAGCTCCTTTGTTCGGGCGCAATCTTTGCCAGCACTTCCTTCTCTGTTGCAATGCGCTCTGCCTCGCGTTTCTTGCGCTCATCATCGAGGCTGTAGCTCACACCTCGTTCCAGGCTCATCTTGATGACATTGAAAGCAGGAGTTGGATCTTCAAGCCAGGTTGGGACATTGATCTCTGCCATGCGTTCCATTCTCCAACCCGCTTCCTTTTCCATAAAGTCATCAAACTTCTTCACGAACTCCTGCCCCTTGGGCGCAGAGCTGAGAACACTTTTCAGCTTTTCACCCGGTGTTGAGAGAAAGGTCTCCTTGAGCCCCATGTCCTGCGCCATTCTCGCCAGCTCGAAGAGCCCTTTATCAACCTGGAAACTCTTGTTATCGAAACCGCTCGTCAGTCTGTGGAATTCAGGGCTGGTATCATCAATATTGAGGAGTTGCTTGGTCAACTGCTCGAACAGCACAAATGCCGTGTAGACGCCGTACATCATGTACATGTGTATTTCCCACATGCGGCGGCAGGTGTCGATTGTCTCCTCAAAGTTGGCAAGGAGCTGTATGTTTGATGCGGTGTCGAGATTGAGTGATTTCAGTTTGTCGTAACGACCCACGATCTCGTCCACAAAGCCCTGCCAGATGCCATCGAAATTTTCAATTAGCGGCCGTATGGCCGTCCTGAAGCGCTCTTCGCGTGCTTTTCTTTCATTGGGGTCAGTGACGAGAAGAAGCGCCAGATATCCCGCTCCGTCCTTGAACCTCCAGTCCCATCCCTTTACTGTGGGCAGGGACAGAGACTCTGCTCCATACTGCATACCGTGACGGCAGAAGTTGATCCAGAACCAGCCGAACATCGGCGTCCAGGGCGGCACTGAGTGTGTTGCGTCCTGGAACCAGCACGGAGATATTGCAAAATCTGTTTTCTCATCGAACTCCAGACCCGGTACACAATCGTACATTTTCATAATTACTCCCCCTTTTTTGTTTGGCAGTGCCTGGTCGCGGAAATCTGAAACTTTTTATTCCCCCTCCTTCATGGTTTCTTCGCTTCATCGCTTTCACGTTGGGACTAGTGCATGACCCTTCCGCCATCAACGAGTACCGTCTGGCCGGTGATGAAGTCCGCCTCGTCTGATGCGAAGAGCAATGCGGCACCCAGGATATCTTCAGCCATGCCGAGCCTTCTCAGAGGGGTTTTTGAGGTGTCGTATTTAGTCACATCGGCGATAGTCCTGCTCCCCTCCGTATCGGTGAAGCCCGGTGCAATGGCATTGATGCATATGTTGTGAGGCCCGAGTTCTACAGCGAGTGCGCGAGTGAGACCGACAATGGCCCCCTTGCTGGCAACATAGTGGGCAAATCCGTGAGATCCGGTGAAGAAGACCTCTGACGCGACGTTCACGATCTTTCCTTTGCCCTGTTCTTTCATATAAGGAAAGACAGCTCTGACAGACAACCACGTACCCTTGACATTCACGGCCATCAGGGTGTCCCACTCCTTCTCGTCAATCTCGTAAAAATTCATTCTCTTGAGCCCGCCATAGAGCGCAGCATTGTTGATCAGAATATCTATCCTGCCGAATCTCTCCTTCGCGAACTTTGCCATTCTGTCTGACTGTTCCCGTGAGGTGACGTCCATCTGAAGGAGATCGCCGTCCGACCCGGCTTCCCTGATCTTGAGGACTGTCTCCCCGAGCCCCTCCATGTCCTTGTCTGCTGCGAGAACCCTGGCGCCCTCCCGGGCGAGCCCTACGGAAAAGATTCTGCCGAGACCCCTCGCAGCACCAGTCACGATGGCGACTTTCCCTTCTAATCTCATTCAATCATCCCCTTTCGCATGGTTCCTTCACCCGCCGTCTTCGAGCTTCACGACGGTTGTTCCCACTTCCAGTCCTGTCTCGCGGGCAATGGCCGGACACTTTACTTTCAGCATGAATACTGCAGACGTATGTCCGAGCTCATCTTTCATGGCCTCGTAGCTTCCTGTCCCCTTAGCCATCACGAGGTCGCTCTTGCTAAAGGCCTCTTTTGCCGCGGGTTCCAAAACTCCGGGCACCAAAAAGCCCGGCGTGGTGACTATCTCATCGGTCAGATCCTGGAGCGCAAAAAAACGGGCGTCGCTTGTTGTGGCATCCTCGAAAAAGGTCTTTTCCTTGACTACGAGAGTGACATGTTTACCCATTGATTTGAGCTGCGTGATGACGAGTGCATCAAAGCCAATTTCGCCGGCGTTGTCTGTTACGTAAAGCACGCGGCGGCAGGACCTAACCGCCTCGTACACGTGGCCCACGATGACCGGAGTCCCTTCTTCAGTCATGAAGGGTCGCATTTCCGAAAACGTGTAGGCGCCTGAAGGTGCGCTGAGAGGCGAAACGTTTGCGGCTGCCGCAAGGAAACAGGCCCGCTCAAGACTCGAGCGCGCGGTGTCTGCGTTCAGTATGTAGGTTGCTGCCTTCCCGAGGACCTGTTCTGCGTTCCTGTTCGACGTGGCTTTCAGATGTTCGTAATGCTTAGCCAGTGCAGGTGTCATCTCGAGAGCTCCATGTACCGTGCTGTTACAGAGAGACCCTAAGTTGACCGTAGGCGAGGTTTCTTCGAGGAGTATTCCCACGATCCGTCTGATCAGCGCTGAGGTGTCCTCAGAAGGTGTATGGGCTGCGGCTCGCTCGTACACCCAGTGGACCAGACAGGCACCACATTCCGGATGAGGCTTCACAACTCCCCCTTTATATAAAGGGTTCAAGCCAGGAACCGAGGACGCGAACATGCATGACGGAACGAGAAAAAAGATGTTATAGCCGCTTCAGACTTATTCGCGTGATCGCTTCCTCGCTGTATTTACGTCAGAACGCTCTTCCCTCCCAGGGTTTGTAAGTTAACCTGTGATCCTCAGCTATCACTTTGTAGCAGTTATAGCCGCTGCCACGCCCGATGCCGTGCGCAGAGTGGGCTGCGGATGAACACAGGTAATAATTTTTGACCGGCATGCGATAATTGGAGATTTCAGCAAAAGGGCGCATCCTGCCGAGGTGGCTCAGGTCAGAGTCGAGTCCTCCCCAACCACCTTGTGGCATGCAGGGGTTTCGGTTGACCACGTCATCGGGTGTCGTAATAAAGGCCTCAATAAAGTTTTCCTCGGTGACGTTGGGTGCGTACTTTTGCCATTCCTTCAGCATTCTTTTGACTATTTCCCGCTTCATCCTCAGCCACTCTCTTTCTGAGAAATTTCGCCACGGGCAGGTGAACTCCTCCAGAAGCGCAGTGAATCTCCCGGCAGGAGCGCGTGTCCTGTCCCACTGCGAATCGGGTGCAACGAGAAGATAAAGCTTGTTGGCTATGCCCAGTTGCCAGCGCTCCTCCTGGTACTTGCCGCTCAAGAGGTAGTCAGGATCGGCCTCGCCAAAATACAATCGCGGTACCATACCAAGTTCGTTATTCATAGGGTACTTGGGCGCTTCCATGAGAGCGATGTTGCCCCAGAAGAGCTGCGTGCGCTCATATCCCGTATCTTCCATTCTTGGCGGCTTCTCTTTGAGCTTCTGGGCTTTTGCCCAGACTTCCGGAGGCACAAACTCTCTGCCCAAAGCCTCCAATGTCAATTCAACGCTGAGGTCGCTGATCACGAGATCGGCAGCGATCTCAGTTCCATTCTTGAGTCGTATGCCTTTGGCAGCGCCGTTCTCGACCAGCACTTTCTCGACTTCACTCAGCACATAAAACTCGCCACCATGCGCTTCAAACGCGCGAAGCAGGGCGTGCGTTATGGAGTGGGTTCCGCCTATAACGATTGCAGCCGCATCCATCGAGAAGACCAGGCCCAGGGCGTGAATGTGATAGTAGAGACCCGGCTGATCGCATGGCATGAGCCCGTTTGATGTTTGCATTGCTCTCATGTAGAACGTCTGAACCTCGGGACTCTCGAAAAGGTCTGTGGCGATCTCTCCTACTGTCATGGTTGCATACTTCGGATCGATGCCGTTCTTCGGGTCGTCGAAGAGCTGCTCCAGCGGGTCTTTCTCGCCCCATTGGCCAGGCGCTGTGTAGCGATACTCGCCGAATGCTGCTCTCCACCTGTTCTTGTACTTGTAAATAAGATCTTCAACGACACCCGCATCGTGCTTGCTGAATTTTCCAACCTCGTCCACCATGAATTGGGCGTTGGCATCAGAAAATTCGGCCCTTCCGGTCATCGGGTCCACCACGTGAAAGATGGTTTTGCCCAGGATGTACTTCCCGTTGGGATAGATCCATGCTTCGTTGTACTCCGGAAAAGTGTAGACAAGACCATATTCTCTGAGGTCGAAATCTGCATAGGCGGGATGCGCATAGAAGCGCGTGAAATGCGCACACGGATTCTGGATAAAGCCTGGAAGCGGTAATTCTTCGCCACAGGCGCCGCCCCCCATTTCGTGCCATCTCTCGAACATGGCAGTTTTGAGACCAGCCTTCGCCAAATAACAGGCTATGATTGTGGCGTGATGACCGCCTCCAACTATTACCGCGTCATATTTCTTGTCCGGCATGCTGACCTCCTTGATATTTGTGCTTCATCGCCGCGGTGGAATGGGTCCCGGCCCATGCCTGGGAGGGGCTGGTGGAATTGGTCCCGGGCCGGCTTTGGGCGGTGATGCCTGAGGCACTGGACCAGGTCCGGCCAACGATGCCTGTGCGGGTGTTGATCCGGCCTGGGCCATGGCGGGTGCTCCTATTGGTATCTCTGCTTTTCCAGGTTCTTCGTACACCGGACTCTTGGAGAAGAAAAATTTTATTCCCCGCAGGATCAGCGCCGGATTTGTCAGCACCAGCTTAGCCATCCTGCGCAAATCTGCGGGATCGACGAACGCGCGGACTGTCCAGTGTACAGGGTGAACCACTTCCATGACCATGAGCATGCGCATGGGTTCTGTGGCCCCCGTCTTCGATGGTTCCAGTGTCGCAGGAACCATATCAGTCGTCTGAATGTTGGCTACCCGTGCTGTGAGCAACGTTCTGCCAAGGCCTGTTGATCGTATAAACATCGGTTCCTCCTCTTTAGAACAATCCTATTTCTCTGGCTTCTTTGACGCCCCTGGGTTCAGGCCACCACTTCTTGATCCCTAGATCCTCCACTATCTTTTCCGCCGCGCAGAAGCCGGGACCGTACGTGATCATCCCGCCGGAATGCGTGCAGGCCCCGGCGAGGTACAGCTTCTTGATGGGTGCGTCGTGCTGACTGCAATATTCATTCGGCCTGAAATAGCCCATCTGCAAAGGAAGGTACGCCCCCTGTTTAAAGCAGCCCTGCTTCATATCAGGGAATTTGTTTTCTGTGTCGAGAGGAGTACCGATGTAGTCCCACGCTATAGTATCCGCATTCATGTTTGGAGCGTATTTGCCCAACGTAGCCTTGCATTGCTCAGCATACTGCCTTCTTACACGCATCCAGCCTTGCGGACCGCCATTCTTCAGGTTGTACGGAGCACATTCCATCGAGATGAGACCGATGTGCTTCACGGCACTGTCGGGGCGGCGATGGACCCTGATGGGATCGTGAACCGAGGGGAAGCAGCAGTTGAAACCGCCGCCATTCAGCTCCCCCCTTTTTGAATGTTCGAAGTGGGTGACGAGATCTTCTTCACTCTCATACCCGACGACATAGATGAGCGATTTGGAGAGTTCCGGGTCACCTTTGAGAGCTGTGAATTGGGGAAGTTCAGTGAGAGCCAGGTGCACGGTGAAGAAGCTCATATCTGAGTAATGCCATTGATCGAGGCGTGTGACCAGCTCAGATTCCAGGTGTTCTTTTCCTACGTAATCGTAGAAGGTCTGGTGAGGATTGATGGTACTGCACACAAACCTGTTTGCCTTGATGATGGTGCCATCCTCGAGCTCCACACCCTTTGCTTCGCCCTTTTCAATTACTATGCGCTTGATCATGCAGCCGCTGATTACCCTGCTGCCGTGCTCTGAAATGTACTTTCCCATCAGGTGGGCAACGTGGTGGGATCCTCCGCGGGAGAGGCGGAAATGCCATCCTCTGTTGATCATAAGCGGTACGAGGTAGCCCAGACCCTCGAGGTCGTAGTCCATCCCCCACATGGTGGCAAGGTAGAGGAAGAGCGCCCGGACTTTGTCGTTTTCAAACCATGAGTCCACAATTTGCCGGGGCGTGTATCCTGTGAGTTCGTCGTCCCACTTGGTTGCAGGATGCAAGTCCAGCTTCGCAGCCTGCTCGAGACTAGGTAGCGGATTTACGTAGCTTGCTGGCGCGAGAAAGATATCCATTGCCTCTTCCGACCATCCAACGAAGTTCCGGAAAGATTCAGCGTCCTTTTCCGAAAATTTGGCTATGGACCGGGCAGACTTTTCCGTATCTTTGTAAAGGGCAAGATACGAGCCGTCTTGAAAAGGCATTACGACCTGGACATCGGGATAAATCCAGCCGAGATCATAGCGTGTCTCGAGTTCCAGGTCTCGCATGGGCGGAGCATAATCGACCATCATGTGGTAAATGGCATGACTGTCGACGAGCATGCCCGGAAGCAGGAGATTCTCTGTGGCCAGACCGCCGCCGATTTCATAGCGTCTCTCCAAAACGGCTACTTTCAGACCGGCTTTCGCCAGGTAACACGCAGTCGTCAGCCCATTGGGGCCACCGCCGATGATGATTCCATCGAATTCAAGCATGTTCCCTCCTTTAAAAGACTTTCCCTTCATCTATCTTGTAGCATGTTCTTTTTTACGAGCAAGGCAAATTAATTTATGGCCGCATAAAAAAAAGTAATAAGCCCGGAAGGGGTACAGGTTAAGTCGTGCTCATTCCTGTTTGACAATCGCTATCGATGCTGTTAAATAGAGGCTAAAGGAGGACAATTCGTCAAACACTTGCACACGAGGACAACAAAGTGAAAAGAGAAGCGTATTTTGATCTTGCGGTATTTGTCTACGCGTTCTTCATCTGTCTTGCAGGATTATCGGGGACGGTCTATGCGGCCGATTGGCGCACTGTTACGCCTTTACCCGATGAAATAAAGATCGAACCGCCTGGACCGGGTATCTCCCCAGCAGTAGCCAAATTGTCGGGTGCATGGCAAGGCGCGCTCGCATGCTGAGGGGCGGGGCAGACAACTACGGTCGTAGTTGAGAAGCTGACTGCCGAAGGCGTCACTGCGATATATTCCTGGGGCAAATACATGCGCGCCGAACCCGGCTGGCAGAGAGTCACCGGCGTGATTGAGAAAGACAGGATTGTCATCAAGATAGGGATGCCGCCCCATGATGCGACGGTCTACCTCAGTTCACGCGACGGAAAAACAGCGATGGTTGAATCTGCGGAAGAGGGTACACACCGACGCGGTTGGTTCGATAAAATGCAGTAAACCCGCTGCATCCACGTCATCAGCCGAAGCGGTATTCGGGATTAACGGCGGATGCGCTGACCCAAAGGTGTGTTGTTTTGCTCGCCCTTGATTTCAAACCAGTGGAGCCTTCGGTCCTTCCTGAAACCTACCTTATGTGCCAACTCGAGTGATGTCAGGTTTGTTTCTTCTACATGCACATAAGGAATCTTCCCGAGTGCGCGTACCTGCTCAATGAGATAGACAGTCAGGTCGAAGGCGTACCTTTTTCTCCTGTACGGCTCAAGCACATTCATGACGCCGATGGATAAGTCGTCATGGGTCATTGCCCATGCCACCAATTCTCCCGATTCGTAAACGCCCGCGCTGGGACCCCTAGTAATGCGTTCCCTGATATATTCGGGCGAAGTGAGCGCCTTGTAAAAAGAGCTCGCATAAATATGCGGGACATCTTTGAGTGACAGGGGGGTGATCCAGGTAAGAGGCGCTGATGAAAAAGTTGTCTCTTCCGGTAGAATTAATTTGACGGCTGATAATCGCCAGGCAAGCTCCCTGCCGCGAACGATTGCTGAAAACATCCAGTCCTCTATAGCGGCAAAACATCTGTCTTCTTCGGAGAGCGCGTCAATGACACGGGCAAGACCGCTGTCTTGCGAGCCGCTTATATAGACCCAGTTGCGATCGCTTTCTCCCCTCAAGAGAACGTGGCTGTTGATTTGCTGAAGAGTGCAAATAGGATACCCCTCCATGAAGTAGACCATATTCATGTTCTTGAGGATGTCTTTTTTGAGAAATGAAACGATGTGCTCTTTATCCCCGATATGCACAGGCTTCCTCTTCTTCTCCTAGGGTATCCCTCTTATGTGCGTCTTGTCAATCGAACGTACAAATCGAGATCAAAAAAGCTCCGTTTGGAAAAGCAAAACAAAAAAAAGCTTGACATGCGCAGGCAAGTGCGCTGAAGTAGAATCAAAGCGATTCAGAAAGGCTTTCAGGTGCGGAGAAAAGAATCCGGGGGTCCGAGGGAAATGATCCTACGGCTCCCGAGTCGGTGAAGAGAGGAGGTGAGCAGGAAATTGTGTCAAGGAAACAACAGCATTGAAATCCATTGGATGCAGCTTAAAGGGGGGAACGAACATGAAAAACAGATTCATTTCGATCGCTGCAGTGGTTTTATGCTCTTGCCTTGGCTTAATCGGTTTTACAGCCTCTCAGGTTTGCGCTTTTGAAAAGGGATTGGACCACTATCCCGGCGGCAACGAGGATTTCATGGCAGGAGCGTTGCCTCCACCCGGCACCTACTTACTCAATTATATGGATTTTGTCAACTCCAGCTCGCTCAGGAACAACCACGGCGATAGCCAGAGGCTCTTGTTTCCAGGTGGTCCCCGAGTCGGGTTCGACCTGGCGATTATCGCTGAGGTACCCCGGTTTGTGCACGTGTCAAACATCACACTGCTCGGCGGCAACCTCATCGGCCATGTGATCATCCCGTTCGCCAACGCCCACGCGAGTCTCGCTGGCCAGAGCCAGACGAAGAACGGACTGGGCGACATCGAGGCCGGGTTGGGCATTGCATGGCATCCGAGCAAGAATTTTCACCACTTTGTTGCGCTTGACGTTGTTGCACCCACGGGCCAGTACAACAGAAACGACGTTCTGAATATCGGGCTCAACTTCTGGAGCATCAATCCGATCTGGGGATTCACCTACAGGGCCGACAACGGTTTCGAGGCCTCTGCCAAACTGATGTACTGGATCAATACCGTGAATTCCGAGACGTCGTATGTGTCGGGCCAGCAATTCTCCATGGATTACCTGATAGGGTGGCATTACAAGAATTGGGGGTTTGGCGCGAACGGTTACTACCGCGTTCAGACGACGGACGACTACTCACACGGTCATACTGCCCGAGACCCGTTCACCGGCGCTGAGACTGGCAATAAGGCCTACTACCTCTCAACCGGGCCTGCAGTCACCTACGACCTGCCGAAAGGTTGTCTTACCTTTAAGGCTCAGTTTGGAGTCGAGGCGAAGAACCAACCCATGACAAATTCCATCTGGCTCAGGTTCATCTATCCTATTTCGTGGTAGCATCTTGGCGCTGTTCCCCTCCCCCGCGCGAGACCGGGGGAGGGGTTTTATCGACCCACACATGCACGGGTCACGCATTCATTTCACGTCCGCACTGTGCAGAGACATTTTCGTGAGCGCGCTGCAGTTCCGGGATCGTTTGTCTGAGCAGTTCTTCGCCAAACGAATAGGGCGAGTGTTCAAAAGTCGACGTGCTACCTCACACTGGCGCCTTTTTCGATGAGCAGAGCCTTTAATATTGACCGATGGCAGTGCGACTCATCTGCGCAGTAGCAGCCAACCGAGAAGTCTGTTTGGTGAGAGAGCGCGGCAAGCAACTCGAGCGCGTGAGTGCTCTCCGGCGTTGCCATCTCAGCGCGGTATTTCCTGGTGAAGACAGCCCAGAGACCCGGAGTTGTCGCCGCTTGCCCCAGCTTCATTGTCTCAACGCTTGGCGCCAGGTTAGGGAACCAGACATCGTACCAATTTAGTGAAGCAAATTTTTCCTTAGGCACACCCCGCGGCGGACGGCGTACGGTCCCGATACGGATGCCTTCATTTTCGCTTCTCTCACTCCCCAACCTCACCACACGTATGGCCATGGATTCCTCCTTTATCATATAAACCATTCATCGGAATTGAAGCTCGGCAAAACCTCAATCTCCTTCACGCATAACGGTACCAGTTGCAAGAAAATCATTCAGTAGATTTACACGAGAATGTCTTCTTTGTAAACAATCACAATGCTGCCCTGCTTGCTTGCCCTTCTATTTGCCTTTGTAGTAGTCTTTTGGCCTGCGTATAGTGATTTGTGAGAGGAGCCATGCAGCACAACGCAATTGTCAGAGTTGTCTACACGTTGGTTGTCTTTTGCTTGCTGGCATTCTTTTTCTTTTTAAATCCTACGTATGCTGCGGAGAAAGAGGCAATGGGCGCAGAACTTGTTCTCCCAATTGAAATTCAGGGCTGGAAATGGGATGGGAAAGAGGAGCGATACGATAACAAGACAATCTACAAGTATATCGACGGTGCCGGTGAACTTTATCTGGCGTACGGCTTTCGCGGACTGCTGACACGACGATATGAGAAAGCAGGTATGCCCCTTCTCACCGCAGACGTGTACGAGATGGGTTCTTCCGCAGACGCTTACGGCGTATTCGCATTCGAGCGGCAGGACGAAGAGGTTGGCATAGGCCAGGGGTCGGAATTCGGGGGCGGACTGCTCAGGTTCTGGAAAGGCAATTTCTTTGTGAGTGTAAATGCAGAAGGGGAGGGCGAGAATGTTGATAAAGCGATCCTGGGCCTCGGCCGGGCTATCGCTCAATCAATCTCAAGAGAGGGCGCAAAACCGCTGCTCATCAGCTACCTGCCCGATAAGGATTTCGGGTTAAGTAAGAACAACGTCTATTTCTTTCGAAGCCATGTGCTTCTCAATCAGCGCTACTTCATAGCGCATCAGAATATTCTTCAGTTGAGCCCGGATGTTGAGGCAGCCCTTGCTGAGTACCGGAAGGGTAAGGGCCTTATGCATCTGCTGCTTATCCGTTATCCGTCGGAGAAGAACGCGGCTGATGGCCTTTCAAGTTTTAAGAAAGCGTATCTCCCCGAGGCGCATGACAAGAGCATAGTCAGGACTGAAGATGGAAAATGGACAGGTGCCGTGCAGGACAAGATGTTTGTCGCAATCGTGTTTGGCGCGGTTTCCGAGGCAGAGGCAGGCCGCTTGCTGAAGGCTATAAGCATAGAAGGGAGAGGAAAAGCCCAATGAAGGAAAAAAGAGTGATTACCCGAAGGGATTTTCTAAGAGGAACGGCAGGGATTATTGCCGGCGTCGCCCTTGGCGCGGGAAGTCTCAGGGAGGCAAGCGCACAACAGCAACAGCGCCCTAAAGTGGTTCTCATCCGCCACGCCGACGCGGTAGCGTCAGACAGTTCTTTTAATGGCGAGGTTGTGCAGTCAATGCTTGACCAGGCAGTGAAGGCGCTGCTCGGGGAAAGCGAGCCGACGCAAGCCTGGCAGAAGCTCTTCAAAAAATCAGATGTAGTGGGTATCAAGAGTAACTCGTGGAACAGACTGCCTACGCCGAAAGAACTTGAGAAGGCCATTCATAGAAGTCTCGTGAGTATCGGCATACCCCAGGAGAAAATCGCCATCGATGATCGAGGTGTCCTCAACAACCCGATATTCCAGAACGCGACAGCGCTGGTGAACGCCAGGCCCGTGAGGACGCACCACTGGTCTGGTGTCGGGACCTGCCTCAAGAACTACATCCAGTTCGTTCCGGAACCCTCGGCATATCATCCCGAAGCTTGCTCAGACCTGGGCAGGATCTGGACATTGCCGATAGTAAAAGGCAAGACCCGTTTGAATGTGCTTTGTGCGTTGACTCCTCAATTCTACGGGAGAGGTGCAAGCTTCTTCGACAGGAGATATGTCTGGCCCTACAAGGGGCTGCTTGTTGGTACCGATCCCGTGGCTGTGGATGCGCTCGGCGCAGAACTGCTCAAGAGGAAGCGCATTGCGTTTTTTGGCGAGGATAAAGCTCTCGACGTGCCGCCCATTCATATTACCATTGCAGACACAAAGTATCACCTGGGCGTGAGTGATCTGTCACGTATTGAATTGGTGAAACTGGGCTGGCAGGACGACGCTCTGTTATAAATGCAGGCTAAAGGATCAAGGCACAAGGCTAAAGGCACAAGGCTAAAGGCACAAGGCTAAAGGCAACCTTATCCCTGCTCCCTTTTCCTTTAGCCCTTGGCCGGGCTGTTCCTGAGCAGGTCAAATGCAGCGTTTATGACCGCGGCTGAGAATGCAGGATCTTCCATGTTGGCATCGACCTCGATCACTTTGATTTCTTTGTTCAGCATCTTTTTCAGACCTTGAGTAAAGAGCGCATCCTCTTCAGGATCGTAGGTCGGGCTGCCCGGTGATTCAATCGAGGACCATCCGCGCAGGGGAATGAGGAACCTCACTGGTGCCGACGAACGATTCAGCTTATCGGCAAACACGTGGGACACTTCCTGCAACTCCCCTGGCGTCATTCGAAACCACGTCCGGAACCTGTCAAGCTGGTATGTTCGGCGCTCGCTGTATTTTGGCCCCGTCATCGATCTTGATGGTGTGATATGGTTGATGCCACACGTGGATACAATCTGCGGGATGCCGGCCTTTCCCGCGGCTTCCAATCGATGGGGTCCGGCGTCGCGCATGAAGCCGTACAGATGTTCGCCCACGCCACCCGGTGCAAGATCAATGACCATTCGAAACAGCCCTTCTAAAATCATCTCCTCCATGGCCCTGTCGCTGATCCCCGCAGCGTGGAACCCGATGACCTGGTAGCCTTCTTTCTCCATTGCAAGCCGGACTGACCTGGCGCAGTTCTCGCATATGTTGAGCATGGTCATGGCGATTGCTTTATTCTTGTCGAAAAGCGGAGCGCCGATGTGGCCGCCCAGCATGCCTCGCATTGCATGGACAGCCCTCTCAAGAATATTCCGTACCGGATTTGTGAGACCTGAGATTTCAATCACAGAGTGAAACAGCATGATGTCACTCGTTTTAAGGAACTGGTTGGAGAGGCCGGGCAGCGCGGCCGCGGACGAAACCATGATCTTAGGCAATCCGAAGGGGAGGGTCTGCATCACCGCAGTGATCATAAACGTCCCGGTGTAGCCCCCTATGCCTATAACACCACCGATTTTGCCATTCTGTACGAGCGTGCGCGCCAGGTTGGTAGCCCCGCTGGTCATAACGTCCATACTGTTGCTCATATCCCTTGACGCGCTCACGAATTCCAGGCTGCTTCCGCCAGCCAGGGCGACTTGATCAGCTGAAACGGTTGCTCCGAGTTGGTCCCCGTGCTTCATTGAAAGATCCATAAGAAAAGGCTCTACACCGAGGCCTCTCAACATCTCGCACAGGTAAAGGGCCTCAGCGCCTTTCGTATTAAGTGTGGCAAGGATCAAAATCACATTCTTGTCAGACAAGATGCAGTTTCCTCAGGAAGATTGAAATGCGGGTCTCAGGCTATCTGCAAAAAACGGCCGAAAGTTCAAAGCAACCCCTAGGTTTTTATGTATTTCCACGAGACAGAGTGCTTTCGTATTTCGTCCAGAGGGAGGTCTTCGAAAAACCCCCGGTCTTTGATATAGTCGACATTCAGCCTTCCGTCGACAGCACGAAGCGGAAGCAGCGCGTCGTTTGTTCCATCGAACTCAATAGGCTCGACGCCCGCTTTCTTGCAGTACTGGCTGTCATAGGTGGGCGTTGCCTTTATCCAGCGTCCATGAATATTGAGATCGGCGAGCCCATGGTAGGGGAAGATATTGCTTCCTCTCTTTTCAAGCAGCGATGGAGAAATAAGGTGTTGGCGAATTTCTGCAAACCTGAGGCGGGCAGGAATACGCGATGCACGCGCGAGAGCAACAAGCAGCACTGCCTTCTGGACGCAGTAGCCCTCTCCTCGTGCGAGGACATGGCTTGCCTTGAAATCTTCAGCCTCAGGCCGTGGTGTGTAGACGTTATACCTGATCTGATCCCGCACGAACATGAAGAGATGAATTGCTTTATCGTGCTCATCAACTGTGTCCGCAGTGAGTTCCATAGATTTCTTCGCGACATTTGGTGCATCGCAGTCGATGAAGAAGGTCGGCTTCAAATACTGTTGCATTTTTCTACGTATCTTCGACGAGTGTCAAGGCATTCGGGGCGCACCACTGAACGCATTGGGGGTTCGGAGGTTCGCCACAAAAATCGCACTTCAGGGGAATGCCGGTATCAGGCTCCTTGTAGACCGATTTCACTGGGCATGATGCCCTGCAGACGACACACGCGTCTACCTCCACGCCATCCACCATAGTGATGCCTTTCGAGTTGCAGGCAGCCTCGGTGTAGGGACCAGCAATGACCGGCAGACAGAATTCTTCTCCGACGTACACGCGTATCCTGGAGCGCCAAGGGTTGATCGTATTCGTGTGTGCCAGGGAGCAGATTATCTCGCACTGCTTACAGCCGGTACATGCTTTGTAATCTATCTTTATCCTCATAGCACGTAAGCCCCTTCCTCTTCCAGCCCCAGCTCCTGCAATTTTTCTCTGGTAGGCACACCTGATGAGTCCCAGCCCCTTGATGCGTAGTACTCGTCCAATAACCTGTCCAGTTGAACCACACGATTCTTAACGCGGGGTTCTCTCGTTATCCTTGGCGGCAGACAGTCGTCCTTACCTGTCAAGCCTGCCCTGAGGTTGAATAACCGTTCGAGATTCCAGATTCTTTCCCCCACGATATCCATTCCCTGCACCGTATGCTCCACGCCTGTCACGTACGTCAACCACTCCGCGAGTTTTTCTCCCCACAACGGTCCGTGGTAGATGATCCAGCACAGGACTCCTGAATCAGCAGCGGAAATGTAATCCTGGTCTTTTTTTGTGAACTCCACAAAACGCGCCGGATCCTTACGACCTTCATAAAATGGCATGGTCGATTTTGTGTGGCTCCCGCCGGTGTTGCTGGTGGCATACTGAAGCCCGAGCGCATCGAAGGCCTGAGGATGCCAGGCAGGGATTCCCATGCCCTTGACGCCCATGAAGAGCTCAGGATGTCCATACCGCGACGCAAACGCCACACCACCTTCAGCCATAAGGTCACCGATTCCCTGCCGCAGAGCGATCTCGTTCAGCAGGCGGAGCATATTTGTGCTCCCGAAGGGAAGCGGGTAGCCGATCTCTCTCTCCGGAAGATGTCCCTCTTCAAAGAGTTCCATTGCGAGGGAGATCATGGCGCCTGCGGTGATCGTATCCATGCCCAGTTCGTTGCAGATATAATTGGCCCTGCAGATGTCCTCCATGTACTCAAGGCCGCAATTTGATCCCAGAAGAGCCATGGTTTCGTGTTCGGGACCTTTAGCGGTCAGAGGGTAGTCTGTATCCTTGATGCGGCTTCGCTTGCCGCAGGAGAAGGGGCAGGCAAAGCAAGCCTCATCCCGCACGCGAATGAGGTCGCGGATAACTTCCGGATCTTCATATTTTGCAAACGCTTCAGAGTATCCTTCCTTGAAATTGTAGGTTGCCTGGCTCTTGCTGGCGTTGGCACGGCCGGGCAGCGACCACGTGCCGTACCTTCTCCGTTTCCGCAATTCTCCGTTATCGCGCCCCTCCTGGTAAAAAGCCATCACTGCTTTTCGGAAACCCTCTACGTCTGCTATATTAACGTGACCCTTGCCCAGCGAAACAATAGCTTTGAGATTCTTTGAGCCCATGACAGCACCAAGGCCCGATCTCCCTGCAGCGCGTCCGCCGTCAGCCATGATGCTCGCGAACCGAACCAGGTTTTCTCCGGCAGGGCCGATATTGGCAATGCCCATAGCATTGAGGGCCCAGTTGTCCAGGCCGTCGCCGGACTTCATTTCAGCGCGAATCGCCTCTTCGGTATCGTGGCTTGTCTTTCCCCAGAGGTGGCGTGCAGGCCTCAACTCAACACGATCGTCACAGATACTTGCGTAGACAGGTTCCGGCGATCTGCCTTCGAAGATAACGAGGTCATACCCGGAGTATTTCAGGTTCGCAGCCAGGTAGCCTCCGCAACACGGACTGGACACGCAGTTGCTCAGGGGTGATTTAGCCGAGACGATATAGCGGCTCGCAGCAGGGGCACCGGTGCCGGTTAAAGGGCCAGGCGCGAAGATGAGTTTGTTGTCGGGGCTGAGAGCGTCAATGCGGGGATCTATTTCATCAAACAGGATCCGCGCGCACATGCCGCGGCCACCGATGTACTCCTTCATCAAGCGAGGCGGCAGCGCCTCTGTCCTGATCAGGTGTGTGGAAAGATCGATTCTCAGGAGTTTTCCTTTCCAGCCAAACATGCGCGCTCCTTATCTAAAAATGGGCCTCTCCTGTCAAACCGGCAAGCTGCAACTGGGAAAAAACCGGTCCATCGCCGCAGACGTACTTGCTGCCCACATTACAGCGGCCACACTTTCCTATGCCGCACTTCATCTGCATCTCCAGGGAAAAAAGAATATTCTCATCCCTGAAGTTCAGGTCCTTCACCACCGGCAAGGTGAACTTCATCATGATCGGGGGTCCGCAGACGATGGCGACTGTGTCATTGGCGCTCGGCGCCGTTGAACGCACTACGTCAGGTACCAGGCCGACATGACCCTGCCAGCCGTCAGCCTCCACATCCACTGTGAGATGCACCTTCAGATCGGTTCTCTTCTTCCAGAGTTCCAGGTCCTCCTTGTAGAGAAGAAGACCAGGTTTTCTCGCACCGTACACCACCGTCAGAGTTCCATACTCTTGCCTGTTTCTTTCGTCAAGAATGTAGTTCGTCAGGGAACGGAGTGTCGAAAAACCGAAACCGCCGCCGATGAGGAGGAGGTTTTTCCCTTTGAGGCTCTCAAGAGGGTACCCGTTGCCCAGCGGCCCGCGCACGCCAACTATCTCTCCCTTGTGCATGCTGTGGAGGGCCCCTGTCACTGCGCCAATCGCACTTACGCTAAATTCAAGGTGCTTCGGCTGTGTCGGTGTGGAAGCCATGCCAAAGGGCGCCTCTCCCGTGCCGAATACAGAAAGCTCTGCGAACTGGCCTGGTACGTAAGCAAACTGCTTTCTATCTTCTTCCCGCATGAATGAGAGAACGAACGTCTTTATTTTGCGATCTTCTGTCTCGAGGATGATATCATCGATTTTCATCGGAAATGGCACATAGGGATTTTGCATTATGTTGCCTCTTTCCTGGACAAGGTGAGCAAGACTTCTCTAAAATCCAGGTTGACCGGACATTGGGTCACACACCGGCCGCAGCCGACACATCCCGCCATGCCAACGTTCTTTGGGAGATGACTGAACTTGTGCATCATTCGTTGCCTGAATCGTTCTCTCGCGGATGGCCGTGGATTGAAACCGGATGCCTGGCGTGTGAACAATGCGAACTGACAGGAGTCCCATGTCCTGATCCTCTCCCCCGTCACGGACCCGGCTTCATCTGAAATGTCGAAGCAATGGCACGTGGGGCAAAGGTACGTACAGATCCCGCAGCTCAGGCACGACTCAGTGAGTTCATTCCACAGGGGATCATCAAAGAATGCGTCCAGGCGCTTCCCCAGGTCTTCATCCGCAGTACGCTGCAGTGAGCCCACGGGCTGCATCGACGACTCAGCCGATTGTTCTATTTTCTTCGCTGTATCGAGAGATTCCTCGTCAGCATCTTCGAAGATCGTGTATGTGAGGAGGAGCTTCCCTTTCTCGCCTGATGCTCTGACAAGATAGCGATCCCCGATGTCAAAGAGAAGGAGATCGGATCCCTCTTGAGAGCAGGGGCCTCCGCCGAGCGCAAGGCAGAAACAGGCGGCATCGGGATGCGTGCACGCCATGCTGACCACGATGGTCCTGCGTCGTTTTTCCGCGTAGTATGGATCTTCGATGCGGCCTCCGAAGACCCGCTCAAGGAGAAGCATCGCCCTCGCGTCACAGGGGTGGATACCAAAGAGGACTCGTTCTTTATCCGATGTGGCGGCTGCTTCTATGTCAATGCCTTCCTTTGTACGTCGGTACGCAAAGAGTCGTTCCGTCTGAGGGAACAGGGCACCCTTTGGGGAGTTCTTCGTAGTGCCTTCACCCAGCGCCGCATCCCGGGCAGACTCGATTTCTTCAAAGAGAAGCATGTCTCCTTTCTTCACGGGCGCGAAGACAATGCGATTGTCGAGAAGGGTTTGGAGAAACAACTCCAGCCGCTCCTTTCTCAAGAGCCGCATGTTCTCAGGCATCATGGATCCACCATGGGTGGTTCAGGGTCGTCAATACGGAAACTTGCCAGAGGTGAGACTTCGTCGAGGCTCAGGCCCGCTTCGAACTTGAAGAGGTCCTTCACATCCTTCTGCAACTTTCTATTCAGTTTCCGGAGATCCACCCCCATTGGACAAGCGCGCTCGCAGGCGCCGCAGGCTACGCAGCGTCCCGCCAGGTGGAAGGCGCGGATCAGGTGAAAGATCATGGTGTCTGACAGGTCGTTGGATTTACCGAGCCACCGGGGCTGCGATGTATCCACGAAGCACTCGGGGCAGTAGCACAAAGAACAGGCGTTGCGGCATGCGTAGCACCGGATGCACTTGCGCATTTCTTCAGAATAGTAGGCCCACCGTGATTCTTCATTGAGCGAACCAAATGCCTCCACATCGGAAAACGTACCCTTCGGCTCCTCCGGACTGGCATGCCCAACAAGAAGATCGTAGAGGACAGGATCAGGATGGGTGCACTCTTTGCAATGCTCGAGGAAGAACTCACTGCGGCTGAGGATTACCTCTGTCACGGCTCCTCTCACAATCAGGTGTTCCCCGTCCTGATGATCATCAACAGCGTTGACGGAACCCATAGCTGTCTTGATGAGAGACCCGTTGATCATCCTATTACACGGTACGCCGATGATGACCAGCCGATCCCTCGCGACCTGGTTCTCCTTGATCAGCTCGACAATGGCGCGGCTGTCACACCCCTTTGCCACAACAGCCGCTTTCTCTTTCCGCTTGGGCAGATAGCGTGCAAGGCTTGCCTCGCAGAATCCGTTCCATACGAGCCTGTCTGTATCTTCCGCTCTTCTGACGAAGCAGGGGCGGCTCCGCAGCGGCAGGCTTCCCCGCTCAAATCCTATGACGACCTGGACCTGGCCGTCCTTAAGGAGTCTGCGGGCAGCTTCCCTGATCTCACTGGTGAGCTGCGACATTGAGCGGACCTCCGGGTACTTCTTTCACGAGGCGTGTTGACTTGCCCAATGCTTTTATGCGGGCTGTCACCTGTTCCACTACTTTTGCAAAACGGATCCCTTCCGATGCGGAGACCCAGCTGAATTGTACGCGTTCTTCTTCAAGGCCAATGTAGGCAAGGAAGCTTTTGAGGAGTGCAAATTTTCTTCTCGCGCTGTAGTTGCCCGTCAGGTAATGGCAATCTCCCGGATGGCACCCGCTCACCAGCACGCCATCGGCGCCTTTTTGGAGACTGGCGAGGATAAAAAGCGGATCGATCCTCCCGGAGCAGGGCACCCGCACCACCCGTATGTTGGAGGGATACTGGATGCGGCTCGTGCCTGCCAGGTCTGCCCCTGCGTAGCTGCACCAGTTACACAGGAATGCGACGATCTTTGGTTCCCAGGTATCCGTTTCTATCTTCATTCACACCTCGACGTGCATCCCTACAAGGCCTGAATCACAGACCACGTCTGCCTGTTAGTTACGCCGCCCAGATCGAGAGCGCCGCTTCTGCAGGAGGAGACGCAAACACCACAGCCCTTGCAGATAGCCTCGTTCACGACTGCGACGCCATCCTCGCCGGCGGCAATGGCCTGGTAGGGGCAGACACTACGACAGAGACCACACCCGCTGCACCTTGCGCGGGTCACTCGGCTGACTGCTCCTCCTGCTTCAAGCTCTTCTTTGGCTAGCACGGTCATTGCACGAGCGGCTGCTGCCTGTGCCTGGGCAATGCTCTCCTCGATAGACTTGGGGCTGTGTGCTGTGCCGCACATGAATATGCCGTCCGTAGCGAAGTCGACGGGGCGAAGCTTCATATGGGCTTCCATGAAGAAACCGTCTTCATTGAGAGGCACCTTGAGAAGCTGCGACAGCAGTCGATTGCCTTCGGGCGGGATCGACGCGCTGGCTACGCAGACCATATCAGCATCTATCTCGAGCCGTTGACCGAGAACAGGCTCTGTCACCACAAGCCTCAGGAAATCCCTTCCGTCTTCGTGCACAGGCTCTATTTCCGGTCTGTCATCCGTCTCATACCGGATGAAGATGACTCCCTGGTCGGACGCCTTCTTGTAGTAGTCCTCCTTCAACCCGTACGTTCTCATGTCCCGGTAGATAATATAGACGTCCATGTGCGGGTTCATCTCTTTCAATTTCAGCGCACTTTTCACCGAGTGAGAGCAGCATACACGGCTGCAATAGGGTCGCTGTTCGTCTCTCGATCCGACGCACTGGATGAAGACCACACTGGTACAGCTCTTACATCGTTGGCTGTCCTTCTCCATTGCTTCATCAAGTTCCAGCAGGGTCACCACTCTGTCATCAACGCCGTAGAGGTATGACTCGTGCGGCTTCAGTTCCTCCGCACCGGTTGCCACTATGGTCACACCGTGGCTGATCGCATTCAAGCTTGCTGCTGTCGCCACTCTGACCAATGAAGTGAAATTACCCACGTAGCCGGAAAATTCTACAAGTTCAGCGTTGGTCAGTACCTCGATGAATTCATTGTTGTTCACTTCGGTGATGAGGCCGTCTACGAAGCTTTTCACATCTGCCCCTTCAAGCGTCTCAGGGATTCTGGCGGCGAGCCCTCCCAGGCTGTTGCTTTTCTCAATGAGATACACGTTGATACCCTGTTCCGCCAGCCCGAGGGCTGCTTTCATACCGGCGACACCTCCTCCAATGACGAGTGCGGAACGGGTGACCCCGTAAGAGACCCGGTAGAGCGGCTCCAAAAGCGTCGCGCGCGTGGCTGCCATCCGGAGAAGGTCTTTTGCCTTGTCCGTTGCTCGTTCTTTGTCCGCCATGTGGACGAGCGAACAGTGCTCGCGGATATTCGCGAACTCGAAGAGATAAGGATTGAGACCCGCTTCGCGCAGCGCGTTCTGGAATACGGGCTCGTGGGTTCTCGGGGTGCAGGCAGCCACTACCACACGATTGAGGCTTTCTCTCTTGATTGTCTCTATGATGTGATTCACTGAATCAACGGAGCAGGCGAAGGTTTCTTCGACCGCATGAGCCACGCAGGGAAGCTCTTTTGCATATTCGACAGTTTGCGGCACGTCGACGACTCTTGCGATGTTGGTGCCGCAATCGCACACAAAGATACCGACGCGGGGCGGCTCACCTGTGACATCGCGCTCCTCGGGAAAGATCTTTCTTTCTACCATGGTCCCACGCGCCTTCGTCAGAAGCTGTGAGGCGAGGGATGCGGCACCCGATGCCTGTGTCACCGCGTCGGGAATATCCATAGGGGCATGAAAGACACCACAGTTGAAGACCCCCGGCCGGGATGTCTCCATGGGTGCAAAGGAGGGGCTTTCGCAGAAGCCATGTTGGTTGACTTCGATACCAAGCTTTCCGGCCAATTCCCGGTTGCCCATCGGCGCGTGAAGCCCGACTGAAAGTACCACAAGATCAAACTCTTCGTCCTTCACCTCGCCGCTGTTCGTGCGGTATCTGAGGATAACGTTCTTCGTCTCGGCGCATTCACCGACTACCGCGGGCTTGGCCCAAACGTAGCGAACGCCCGACATACTCTTCGCCCGTTCGTAGAACCGCTCGAATCCCTTACCATAGGCGCGAATATCGTTGTGCAGGACGACCGCTTCTATTTCCGGATGATGCTCTTTTGAAAGGATTACCTGCTTGGTAGCGTACATGCAGCACACCGCAGAGCAATAGGTACATCCTGACGACTCGTCCCGTGACCCTACGCACTGGACCCATGCTATCTTGTGGGGTGTCTTCCCGTTGGACGGACGGAGAAGTTCACCGTTGTTTGGCCCCGACGCGCTCAGCAATCGTTCGAATTCAAGGCTGGTGACCACATTGGTAAATCTGTCGTAAGCATACTGGCTTTGCATGAGCGGATCGAAAGGCTCATATCCGGGGGCGAGGATGAGACTCCCGGCTTTCAGTGTCGTCTTAGCCGCCTGCTGGTGAAAATCGATTGCCTTGTTCTTGCACGTTGGTACGCAGATCTGACACTCCTTCCTGGTCAGAAAAAGGCATCGGGTGGCATCAACAATTGATTTCGCCGGCACTGCCTGCGGAAAATGAACATGAATGCACTTCGTTGTTGAGAGTTCCTCGTTATATATGTCGGGCACGAATATGGGGCAGTATTCGGAGCACGTACCGCATCCCGTGCATTTTTCCTCGATGACATAGCGGGGCTCTTGGAGAAGGTGGACGTCGAAATCGCCCGCCACGCCCTCAACAGCCTCGATCCTTGTGTTCATGAGCATGGTGATGTTTGGATTCGTGGCGCATTCGATGAATTTTGGAGAGAGAATGCACATGGAACAATCATTGGTGGGAAATGTCTTGTCCAGTTGTGACATCTTGCCGCCGATGGCGGGGCCTTTGTCGACGAGGTAGACTTTGAAACCTGATGCGGCGGCATCAAGCGCTGCCTGTATACCGGCCACACCTGCTCCCACTACCATGACCGCCCCGATACTCTTGCGGGCGGGTAACTGAATCAGTCTGGCGTCAGTGGAAATGCTTGTTCCTCCTTGCCTCAAATTACCTCATTGATGATTTCGCAAACATCGCGAACCTCGAGTACATTTTCTTTGCCCATCGTGAGTACGCTGTCCTTGAAGTTGAGGATACAATAGGGGCACGCCGTGGCGAGGACTTCGGCGCCCAGTTCAACCGCCTGTTCCACGAGTATATCGGAGAAACGCTGCCCTTTCTTGGTCTCCATCCAGATCCTTGCCCCGCCTCCACCGCAACAGAGGCTGCGCTCGCGGCTGTTCATCTCATCCAGGAGCGTCAAGCCGGGAATGCTCCGCAAGATCTGTCGGGGCTCATCGTAGATGCTCGAGTGGCGCCCAAGGTAGCAGGGATCGTGATAGACCACTTTTCTGGGAAAGGGTTTGTTGGGTGTGAGCCTTCCATCGTTCAGCGCGGCTGCCAGATATTGTGTAAAATGGATGGTTTCGAAATTTCCGTCCAGAGCGGGGTACTCATTCTTGAACGTTGCGTAGCAATGGGGCGAACTTGTGACGATCTGCTTCACTCCCGATTCTTTAAAAGCTTTGATATTACTGCGCGCGAGCTTATCGAAAAGTTCGTAGTTACCTGCCTTACGCACGCTTTCAGCGCAGCAGCTCTCATTCGTGCCGATGATCCCGAAATCCGCTCCGGTAAGCTTTAATAATCTTGCCGCAGCCCGCGCTACACTTCCCATCTTTGGATCGAATGCAGGAACACAGCAGGAGAAATAGAGCATTTCTTTTTCCTTGCTCATTGCCGGGATGGCGAGATCACGGGACCAGTTAGTTCTCTCATCCCGCAATCCGCCCCACGGGTTGCCTGCGCTTTTGAGACTCGCTACAGCGCTCCTCAGGCTTTCGGGTACCGCGCGAGGCAGACTATCCGTCGTGATATTCCGGACCGCACGGATCACGTCGGTGATGGAAACTCCCCTTGGGCAGCGGCTGACGCACATGTTGCACGTCGAACAAAGCCACCAGCACTCTTCGCCAAGTTCGACAAGGCCGAACTTCGATTCGGTAATCAGCCTGTGAGGAAGGAACGTTCGCACCTGATTCCAAGGACAGCTGGCCGTACACAGACCACATTGGAAACATTTTCGAAAGGCCTCTCCTCCGGCCTCTTTTATCATCTCAATCGCTTCTTTGAAAGGCGCTATAGTCGCTTTCATGAGAAGGAGTACCTGTCCCTACTTCTCCTTTTATCCTAGGGTATATAGAGTGGTCGACTTAAAAGCAACGCAAAATATTTTATTCCGTCATTAGATAATTTTATACGCGCGAAGAAATAGCTGAAGAGAGAGTGAAGCCTAGGGCCGGTACAGGAATTTAAATGGAGAGGAGAAGAAACTTTCCAGCGATTCCTTCGACATATCCGACATCGAGGAAAAGAGCCATTTTGAAAAAGAAAATGGTTTTTCTGTGTAGACCAGTTCAGGCTTGCCCTTGATCTTGAGGACCTTTTTGATATCATCCACAGTATCATAAAAATTGCCGATGTTGTCCACCAGCCCCAGCTCCTTGGCCTGGAGACCGGTATAAATCCGTCCGTCAGCCATACTCTTCACTTTTTCGAATTCCATTTTTCTGCCCGCCGCAACATCCTTTATAAACTGCTCATGAATATTCTTCACGATGCCGTCCAGGTAGGCTCTTTCTTCCGGAGTCATATCCCTGAAGGGTGTGCCCGCATCTTTCAGCTCGCCTGCTTTAATCGTATTGCTCTTCACTCCGATCTTTTTGAGCAGTTCCTCTAAGATCACAGACTGCATGATCACACCTATGCTGCCCGTGATCGTCGACGGGTTCGCGTAGACCTTATCTCCTGCCGCAGCGATATAGTAACCTCCCGAAGCGCAGACAGAGCCCATGGAAACGAACACCTTCTTGTCATTCTTGAGTTTGATTATTTCACGGTAGATCTCCTGCGTGGGTCCGACCGAGCCGCCCGGAGAATTGATTCGCAGGATCACACCTTTTATGCTCGGGTCTTCTTTGAAACGTATAACATCTTCCATGGCCTGCCGCGAATCGGAGATGATGCCCTCGATCTCAACGACTGCTATCCTCTCTCCTCCCTTGCTAAGGCAGGCTCTCACAATAGAGAGAAGGAATACCAGCAGTATAATCACGGCGATTACTATAAGTGTCTTCTTCAATCTTGATGTTGCCACGTTCTCACCTTCTCGTGAGGAGCACTGTCCCGAAAGGCCTTTTTTGTGCCAGGTTTGCCATTTTCAGCTTGACGATCTCCAGCATTGCGAGGACCGTGGCTACCTTTTCGGACAGGTCGAGATCAGCCTTGGGGTTCCAGGCGAAGTGTCCCTTCTCGAAAAGGGCAAGACGCAGAATCTCCAGCTTTTCCTCGAGCGTAGGTCTGATTTCCCGTATTACCAGGAACCGTTCCCGCCTATTCTTCATCAATTCAAAAAAGAGCATGCAGAGCGCCGTGAGGTCCTGATCTTCTTCCTCAACTTGAAGACCCGTCCTGCCGCGGGAAAAAGTATCCTCGCCCAGCACAGGCAATTCCTGGAACATATTCACCATGCCTTTAATCTTCTCATATTCAAGAATTTTTTCCACCAATTCCGTGCGCGGATCTTCCTCCTCTCTGGGGAGCAACATACGGGACTTGATGCAGAGAAGAAGCGAGGCCATCTCGATAAAATCTTCCGCGATCCTGAGGTTCATCTGTTTTACAAGCTCGACGTATTCCAAAAAGCGCTCCGTAATCATGCCTATGGGAATGTCGAAAATATCTACTTTGTTTTTCTTGATGAGGTTGATGAGCACGGAAAGCGGCCCTTCAAAACACTCCATTTGTACTTCCAGGGTAGACGCATTCAGGTTCACAGACGAACTCCTCTTTCTTTAATGTAATTATTAACAAATGCTATTTCCTGCTCCTTGGTGGTCAGACCCAGATCGATCTTTGCGTCTCTAAGCGCATCCAGTATATCGCCGAATGCCGGTCCTTCCTTGATGCCCAGCTGCTTGAGAGTCTTCCCCGTCAGAAGAGGTTTAAGTGAATCCGCGTACGTAATATAATTGGAGATCGTTCTTTTTATGTCGTCCGATTGGGCCTTCGCCATGGTGAAGAGACGTGCCTCGAGGCTCAAGATCTCCAGTTCCCGGTATATCTCGCTTTTTCGCATTGTCCGGATAGAACCTTCAAATTTTGCCATTATTTTCACTGTTTTGTCCATATCGTTGCTCAGCTTTTTTCTCATCGTTCCGGAAAGCTCCAGTTTAGCCGCGAAACCTGTTACGTCCTCCGTGCTCATATGGTCCAGGGCGCCGAGCAGATAATAGAATGTCTGGTTCAGCTTTCCCTTGTAGAGCAGCCGGTACCACTTCAGCACGGTGTCCATCTCCTGAAAGAGCTTTTCCCTCTCCCGGTCGAACAGAATGCGGGGATGGATAAACTTCAGGAGATCCAGTTCCTGCAGCCGCTTGAGGATGGCGCCAGGATTTTCTTCATTCAAAACGAGAGAAAGCTCTCTCCACATCCTTGATCCCCTTATCCTCGAGAGAAACCCCATCTTGATAGTATTCTTGATCAGGTTCATGGTGAACTTGCCGATCTGAAAACCGAAGCGTCGCTCGAAGCGCACGGCCCTGAATACCCTGGTGGGATCTTCTACGAAGCTGAGGCTGTGAAGAACTCTGATCGTCTTTTCTTTGATATCCCTCTGGGCACCGAAGAAGTCGATTAATTCGCCTTTGGTATTCTTGTTCAGGGATATGGCGAGCGTGTTGATGGTGAAGTCCCGCCTGTACAGGTCAAGCTTTAGAGAGCTGTGCTCCACGATGGGAAGCGCGGCTGGTGCCTTGTAGTATTCCAGGCGTGCTGTGGCTATGTCGACGCTGAAACCACCAGCGTACATCACCTTCGCAGTGCCAAACTCCCTATGCGTGCGGATCTTGGCCTGAACCTGTTTGGCGAGTGCGTCGGCAAACCTGATACCGTCGCCTTCCACCACAATGTCGATGTCGTAGGTCACTGATCCAGGACTTGCTATGACCCGTTTCGAAGCAGATCCCTGTCCGGGCGCTCCATCCTGCAACGTACTGGCATCCGGCCTGGCCCGCGTAAGCTTCTCGTCCTGCCCGGCCGGGACCCTGAGGCGCCCAGGATAAGCGGTCCTTAACAGAAGATCTCTTACAAAGCCTCCGACAAGATAGGCGTGATAGCCCATCTCGTCTGCCAGGCTGCCGATGACCGCGAGCTTGTCGAGCATCTGCCGGGAAAGTCGCTCTTCCATCAATTTCTTTACGTTCCTTCTTTTCTCGTAGGTGTCGTGGTAATCCATCTTGCCGAGAATCGTTTTTCTGATCTCGTCTTCGAGTATTCTGAGGAGGTCTGTTCTTGTGATGGCCCCTTCCAATCTCTCTTCCTTTATCACCGGGACAAACCTCTGGTTACCGCCTATGATGATCTCCTTTACCCGCTCGATGGAATCTTCGGGAGCCACAACAGAAAATTCCGTGACCATATATTCCTTTACCGGCAGGTGCTCAAGCTTGTGAAACGCTGCTTTCTCAGCTATCTGGCGCGAGATAATGCCAACAATCGTGTTATCCGACGTGACCGGCATTGCGTTGATGTTGTATTTCGTCAGGATGTTTTTTGCCTCGCTGATGGGTGCATCCTGATCGACCGTCTTAACCGGGAAGAACATGATGTCGCGTGCCTCCCATAACGGCTTCACATACTGGTTGAGATACCGGAGCACCCTGGTCTTCGTCTCCTCCATGGTGGCTTCTCTTACCGTAGCAGAAGCCGCCTCTTTGTGACCTCCTCCGCCCAGCAGTGTCAGGATGTGACCGACATCGACCTCAGGGATGCGACTTCTGCCGATTACGTAGATCCTGTCATCCATGCGAAACAGCCCGATAACCGCATTGACATTTTCCATGTCTCTGAATTTCTGGACGAGCACGGCGAGATCTCCAACGTACTCTTCGCTGGAACTCTCTGTTATGACCACATCAATCCCGTTCACATTGTAGACCTGGGCTGCTTCAATGAGGTCATGCAGCAGATGGACTTGCTCGGGGGAAAGCTCCTTTACGAGTATCTCGGAGACAACATTCACGTTAGCGCCCTTCGAGAGTAGGAATGAAGCGGCGTCGAAATCCTCCTTGGTGGTTGAAGGATACTGGAAGCTGCCCGTTTCCTCGTAGATGCCGAGCATCATGATCGTCGCTTCCTCAGGCAAAAGGTCTATATCGCGCTCTTTGAGCAGACCGATCAACATGCTCACACAGGCCCCGGTCGAGCCGGTCATGTACACCTCTCCTTTGATGTCGTCGTCGGTAGGGGGATGGTGGTCGTACACGTGAATCGTTAGATTCTTGTTGTCGAGAAGCCTTGCAAGTTCTCCGATCCTCTTGCGTTGTTTTGTGTCCACAAGAATCAGCGTATCAACCGCATTGTAGTCCAGGTCTTTTTGTTTCAGAATGTCCAGGAAATAGGCGGTGGAATGCACGAGAAAATCACGCACGCTCTTCTCCTGGGAACCTGGAAAAACGAGAGTCGCATCCGGGTAAAGTTTTTTTGCAGCGATCATCGAGGAAAGAGCGTCAAAATCAGCATTGTAGTGGGTGGTGATGATCTTCATCTTACACCAAATTAGAAATTCTAATTCCTAATCTCTAAACAAATCCAAATTCCGAATGCTCGAAAGGAAGACCCCGAAAAATTGAATTTGGGACATTTGCACATTTGACATTGTTTCGAATTTAGATATTCGGATTTCTGATTTGTAGTTCATTCATCCTCTCGGATGATATTTTTTGTGAATCTCTTTCAACCTTTTCCGGTCTACATGCGTATAGATCTGGGTTGTCGAAATATCTTCATGACCGAGCAAGATCTGGACAGATCGCAGGTCTGCTCCGCCCTCGAGCAGGTGCGTCGCAAAGGTGTGTCTCAATGTATGAGGAGAGATATGTGTACCGTGCTCAAGCCGCAGTCCATACTTTCGTACGATTTTCCAGATGGCCTGCCTGCTTAAGGGAGAGCCGTTCCTGTTTGAAAAGAAATAGATACCTCCCCGCTTCGCTTCCTGAAGATAGAGCTTTACAATATCCCGGGCATACGTGCCGAGCGGCACCATGCGTTCCTTGGACCGTTTCCCCGAGGCGACAACAAAGCCCGCTTCCAGATTGATATCCCGTTTCTTAAGCCCGATCAATTCCGAAACACGAAGACCTGTTGCATACAGAAGTTCGAGGATTGTCCTGTCGCGCAGCGTCATGTGCTGGGCGGCATCAGGCGTGAGCAGAGCAGCCATTTCGTCCTGGCTCAGGACGCTCGGTATAGGAGCTTTGAATTTGGGCATCTCCACTTCGGCCACTGGGTTCACCGCTATTTTGCCGTCGAGCAGGAGGAATTTATAGAAACTCCTTAGCGCGGACAGCGCCCGGACGATGCTTCTCGTCTTTTTTCCCTGGCGCCGTAAAAAGCCCACGTACTCTTCAAAATCTCTTGGCTCCGGAGAGGCGTCCGATCTGCCTTCCATGAACGTGATGAAATCGATGATGTCTCTAGTGTAGGCTTCGACTGTATGGGGAGATGCTCCCCGCTCGGTGGTGAGGTGGGTGGTGAAAGCATCAAGGTCAGCGTAGGGGTCCATGCTTTTGCCTACGGCAAAATGTTTACAGTGGACAGTTTACGGTTACCGGTACAACACGTAACAAAAAACGATAAACTGGAAGCTGCCAAACGTCAACTGCCAACTGTCATATTCCTGTCGATCCGAATCCTCCGCTGCCGCGGTCGGTCTGCGGCAGTTCTTTAACCTCGCGCCACGAGATGTGGGCTGTCTTGTGAAAAACCATCTGGGCAATTCTGTCACCCGAGCTAACAGTAAAAGGCTCGGATCCGAGGTTGATGAGGATTACTTTTACCTCTCCCCTGTAGTCGGCATCGATCGTGCCCGGGGTGTTGAGGACCGTCACGCCCGCATTAATTGCCAGGCCGCTCCTTGGTCTTACCTCAGCCTCAAAGCCTTTTGGTATACAGATACGGATGCCGGTTGAGATAAGGGCCCGTTCGAATGGATGTAAGGTGACTGGTTCGGCAAGACAGGCGCGAAGATCCATTCCTGAGGAGAAGGTGGTTTCGTAAGAGGGCAGGGATGCGCCTTCATCCCTTACGATGAGCACCTCTAGTTCTTCCATAGCCTCTCGACGACATCCTTCTCAACGCGACCAAGAATCGCGAGGGAAATCCGTGACGGATCCCCGAACACAGACTGGCTCATTTCATCCAGGTGAGATTTCTGAATGCCGTCTATCGATTTCAATGTCTCCCTGAGGGGGACATACCCGTCAAAATAGATCTCATTTTTTGCCAGTCTCCCCATGCGTGCCTCGGAGCTTTCCAGAGAAATGAAGAAGTTCCCCTTAATGTGCTCCTTGGAGAAGCGGATCTCGCCCGCAGCGACTCCCTGGTCGCGCAACTGGGCCATCTCTTTCTTGATGAGGCCGATGACTTCTTCCAGGTATTCGAGTGAGGTAGATGTGGTTATGCCAAAGGTGCCGGCATCATGAAAGCAGTTGACGTAGGAAAATATATTGTAGACGAGACCCCTCTTTTCTCTGATTTCCTGAAAGAGATGCGAGCTCATGCTCCCGCCCACCACAGCATTAAGAGCGTAGAGGGGATAACGCCTTTCGTCTGTTTGACCCACGCCGTCCGTCCCGATACAGAGATAGATGTGTTCGAGATCTTTTTCGTACACATCGATCCCTGTGCAGGACGACGGCTTTTCGACTGACGTCGGAGTTTCTCCTTTGTTCACGCACTCTGCGAAGAGATTCTCCACCTTTTTTACGAATGCGTCGTGATCCAGGCGACCTGATGCGGTGATGATCATGTTGGAAGGCGCATGGTACCTGGCGAAGTGGGAAAGAAGTTTCTCTCGTGACATCCCCTGTATGTTCTCTTCCTTGCCCAGGATCGACATGCCGAGAGGGTGCCCCTTGTAGTAAGCAGAGCTGAACATGTCGAAGAGATACTCTTCCGGGTTGTCATCAATCATCTTTATCTCCTGAATGATGACCTGCTTCTCCTTCTCAATGTCCTCCCCGTTGAAGAGGGAGGTCTTGTACATGTCAGCGAGGATGTCGAGGGCTATATCCATGTCGCGCTTGAGAACCCTCGCGTAGATGCACGTATACTCTTTGCCGGTGAAAGCATTCAGAGTACCGCCCACCGCATCGATCTCCCTGGCTATATCGTAGGCGGTTCGGTTGGCAGTTCCCTTGAAGAGCATGTGCTCGATAAAGTGGGAAATGCCGTTGTTGCCGGGATTTTCGTACCGGCTTCCCGTCTTCCACCAGATGCCTATCGAGATCGTAGGGAAGTAGGGAAGGGTCTCGGTCGCGATGCGAATACCGTTGTCGAGGACGGTTTTCCTATACATCCTCTTCTTTTCCCTTGGTTTCCTTGACAGCTGCCTTTCTCGAGAGCCTTATCCGCCCGTTCGGTTCGACGTCGAGCACTTTAACAAGGATATCATCTCCTTCCTTGACGACGTCGCTGACCTTCTTTATGTACGTGTCGGAAAGCTGGCTTACGTGTACAAGGCCATCGACTCCGGGAAGAATCTCAACTATCGCACCAAAGTCGACAACTTTCTTGACCTTGCCCATGTAAAGGGTCCCTATCTCTACTTCTTTGGTGATCTTCTTGACCATCTCGATCGCATCGTTGGCTGCCTGGGCGTCTTGAGAGACAATCCTTACGAGACCCGAATCTTCAATGTCTATCTTCACACCGGTTTGTTCTACAATACCCTTTATGATCTTTCCGCCCGGGCCGATGACTTCACGTATCTTTTCCGGTTTGATCGTTATGGTGTATATGCGTGGTGCGTAGGGCGAAAGCACGTCCCGCGGACCGGGGAGAGCCTGAGCCATGATGTCAAGGATTCTGCCGATACCTGTTTGAGCCTGGTGAACGGCCTTGCGCATAATCTCCTTCGTGATGCCCTTCGTCTTGATATCCATCTGCACGGCTGTCACGCCTTCCCGCGTGCCTGCTATTTTGAAATCCATATCACCCATGGCATCCTCGTCTCCGAGAATGTCCGTAAGCACGACGTCTTTTCCGTCCTGGATCAGAAGACCCATGGCAATACCCGCAACGGGTTCCTTTATCGGCACTCCCGCGTCCATAAGAGAGAGACAGCCGCTGCAGACCGACGCCATCGATGAGGAACCATTCGATTCGAGGATCTCCGAGACTATACGTATCGTGTAGGGGAACTCCTCTTTGGAGGGAAGAATCGGGGCCAGGGCGCGCTCGGCGAGGTTGCCGTGGCCTATTTCTCTTCGCGATTTCGCCCTCAGGAAACTTACCTCTCCTACACTAAATGGCGGAAAATTATAATGGAGCATAAAAGACTTATAACTTACTCCCTCGAGCAATGATTCTACCTTCTGCTCATCCTCTGCGGTCCCGAAGGTGGTCACGGCCAGGGCCTGCGTCTCTCCTCGTGTAAAAAGGCTTGATCCATGGGTTCTCGGAAGAATGCCTACCCGGCAATTGATATTCCTGATATCATCAGCGCCTCTGCCGTCAATCCTTTTACCCGTTGTAAAGAGTGATTCGCGCATCATCTCTTTCTTTATCTCTTCAAAGGATTTCAGGGCTGCAAGTGGTTCCGCGTCTGCATACTTGGTGCTTACTTCGTCCTGGATCGCCTGGATCCTGTCTCCCCGTTGTCGTTTATCCGGTATTGCAAATGCGAGAGTGAGATCCTTCTCCACAGCACTCCGTATCTCTGTCTTCAACTCCGGAGGGGCACCGGCGGGTTTCACCGGCCATTTTTCTTTGCCCGCTTTTGCCTGTAGCTGTTCCTGCATCTCTATCAGCGGAAGAAGACTTTGATGGGCCAGGTCGATCGCATCGATTAACTCTTCACCTTTAATGAATCCTGCCTCGCCTTCTACCATGAGGATTGCTTCCCTCGTACCTGCGAGTATAATGTCGACGTCGCTTTCGTTCATCTGCTGGGCCGTTGGATTGATAACGAACTTTCCGTCAATTCTTCCGATCTTGACTCCTGCCATAGGTCCGGAAAAGGGGATGGGGGAAATGACCATGGCAGCCGAAGCGCCGATCATGCCGAGCAACGCCGGATCATTCTCCTGGTCCACCGAAAGCACTGTTGCTATGACCTGCGTCTCATTTCTCCAGCCTTTCGGAAAAAGCGGCCGCAGCGGCCTGTCTATTAGACGGGACGTCAGTGTCTCCTTATCGGACGGTCTTGCTTCTCTCTTAAAGAATCCGCCGGGAAACTTTCCCGCAGCGTACGTCATTTCCTGGTAGTTCACTGTCAGCGGCAGAAAGTCCTTTTCCGTCTGTCTCCTGTCTCCTACCGCAGTGACAAGCACTACTGTGTCGCCGTACGTCACGAGAACGCTCCCGTCTGCCTGCTTGGCGACGAGGCCAGTCGAGATCGTCAGCGGTCTGCCGGCATATTCAATTGTGAGTGATTCTTCCATAGTAATCCTTCCTGTAACCTTTTATTTTATTTTCTCAGACCGAGTCTTTCGATAAGCTTGCGGTACCTGTCTGCATTTTTTTCTTTCAGATAGGTGAGGAGTCTTCTTCTGGCGCCCACCAGCATGAGCAAACCGCGCCTGGAGTTATGGTCCTTATCAAATTTCTTGAAATGCTCGGTGAGGAGCTTAATCCTCTCGGTAAGCAGGGCAATCTGCACTTCCGGCGAGCCGGTGTCCTTCTCATGCAGTTTGTAGCCTTCTATTATTGTTTTCTTCTGACCTGGGTCCAGTGACATGCTCATCGCCTCCTTAGCTGTTAATTAGCCTCTTTATCCGGATCGTTCTCGTCGGCCCATCGATTTTTCCTATGCCGATTACGCTTCCGGTTCCGGACATCAGCTTAGCAAATTCACCATTTTTTAAATCCCTGGAGCCTTCCAACAAGGGCACGGGCATGCCGTTCCGCAAGAATCTTTCCAGGTTGGAATCAACCGTCACCTCGCGCAGATTTTTCAAAACATCTCGCAAGGATAGGGTGTATTTTACTATATCCTGCTCCGTTTTTAAAGCCTCAAGAGGGGTGCTCATATCCAGGGTGAATTCACCGTGACGCGACCGCTTCAACGAGTGGAGCGAAGCGCCGCAACCCAGGACCGCCCCAAAATCGTGCGCAATCACACGAATGTAGGTCCCTTTACTGCACCTTACTTCAGCGTCCACGTATGGATGAGCATACGCAAGGAATGTAATGTCATGCACTTCGACGTCCTTGTAGGGCGTCTCCATCACGACGCCTTTCCTCACCCATTTGTAGAGAGGCTTACCGTCTATCTTCTTGGATGAGTACACTGGCACCTTCTGATGTATCTTCCCCTTGAACGCAAGCAGGGTCTCCTCTATGGTCTTGAGGTCATACTCGGGTGGATTAACCTCGGTGATGCGCGTACCCTCAAGATCGAACGTGTCTGTGGTAACTCCCAGCACAAAACGAGCTATATAGGTCTTTTCTCCGTTTTCGAGGAAGGGGATGAGCTTGACTCCCTCATTGAGGGCCACGGGTAAAATTCCGGTAGCGTTACGGTCAAGAGTGCCTATGTAGCCAATCTTCCTGAAGGGACAGATGGCTTTAAGCCTTTTTATGACATGGTAGGAGGTTATTCCCGCATTCTTATTGATAACAAGAAAGCCGTCCATCATAGCCGGAAAGCCTCGACAAGAAGTTTTTTTACCTGGTCGATGCTACCCTCAAGGACGCACCCTGCGGCATTCTTGTGGCCCCCGCCGCCAAAATGTCTTGCAGCCGACGCCACATCTATCTTCCCTTTGGATCTCATTGATATCTTGTAGCGGTCAGTACCGATCTGTCGTGCGACCAGTGCCACCTCTACACCCCTCATTTCTTTAAGAAACTCCACAAAGCCTTCGGTATGTTCTCTTGAACCACCCGTTTTACGGAACATATCGTCTGTGATTTGCACAAACGCGATCCTGTTATCGCGGTACGTCTCAAGGGTTGTGAGCGCTGCGCAGAGAAGCAGGAACCGTTCCTTGGGATGGCTCTCATATACCTTCTCGGCAACGTAGGAAGGGAGTACCCCGAGATGGGTCATCTCTTCGCAGATGAGGAATGCCTTCGAGTTCGTGCTGTTGTACCGGAACGAGCCTGTGTCGGTAAGTATGGCAGTGTAAATATTCATCGCTATATCGTGATCTATCTTGACATCCAGCGCCTTGATGATCGCGTAGATGATTTCCGCGGTGGAGGAAGCCCGTTCGTCGATGATGTTCAGGTAGCCGAATGCCTCGTTGGTGTCGTGATGGTCGATATTGATTATCGGGCCTTGTTCTTTCAGTTTTTCGTGGTCATTCCCCACACGGAAAAAATCGCCGCAGTCCACTACAAAAACAGCGTCGAACTTGTTTGCCGAGATCGCGCGCACAAAATTTGGCGGCTGAGGGAGAAACTCGTACTTGTAGGGCACCTTGTCTTTCAGGTAGACCACCGCCTCTTTCCCCAGCTTTCCAAGAGCAAAAGCAAGGGCAAAGGCCGAGCCTAAAGCATCGCCATCGGGATCTATGTGAGAGGTGACCACAAACTCTTTCCCGTTTGCCAGTATCTCCTTAATCCTCTGAAACATTACTCACCTTTTTCAGGATGGCGTCAATTCTGGCAGCCCTTTCCTGGTCTGTGTCGTACACGAAGGTAATCTCCGGCATGTATTTCATTCGCACCTTGCCGCCCAGAAGGTGCTTGATGTAATTGGTTGCACGTTTGAGCGCCTCGGCAGTATGCTCCTTTTCCTCATCCGATCCGTACACCGAGTAGTAGACCTTGGCATACTTTAAATCATCGCTCATCCTTACGTCGATGATTGTAATGAAACCGAGACCGGGATCCTTTATTTCCTGCTGCAGGATCATCGATATTTCTTCCCGGACGAAGTCCTGCATGCGCTCTTTTCTATATTTCATCGCCGACCATCATTATTTCAGTTCTGGTGTCAATCACTTTGCCTATGTATAGCTCTTCGATGAAAAGGTGAATGTTTTCGACCATGCGCTCCACCACATCCCTTCCATTACCCACCACAGAGAAGCCTACGGTTACACGCTGCCAAAGGTTTGTACGATCGACCTCCATGACTGACACATTAAACTTCTGCCTTGTTCTTTCCACTATCCGTTTTGTGGCCTGTCTCTTTTCTTTCAGAGAATGGTTGTCAGGTAAGAAGATTTCGACGCGAGAAATGCCGACGACCATGGAAACAAATTAGCCATCGAGAGTCTGTTTTTCTTGTTCTTCAACAAAGAATTCGATGACATCCCCTTCACGTATATCGTTAAATCCCTCCAAGGCAAGGCCGCACTCATATCCGGCCTGAACCTCCTTGACATCATCTTTGAAGCGCTTCAAAGAGGCAAGCTTGCCTGCATAGAGTTCCGTTCCATTCCGTCTCACTTTAGCCAGGGCGCTCCTCGTCACTTTGCCCTCTGTGACGTATGATCCAGCAATGCTACCCAGCTTGGAGACCGTGAATATCTTTCTGACTTCTGCCTTCCCGATACTCACTTCCACGATCTTCGGCGCAAGCATGCCTTCCATAGCTTTTCGCACTTCGTCGATCATCTCGTAAATGATCGAATAGGTGCGGATCTGCACGTGCTCCTGGTCTGCGAGAGCTTGCGTTTTTGGTATCGGTTTGACGTTAAAGCCGATGATGATGGCACCGGATGCCATTGCAAGGTTAACGTCGGTTTCAGTAATGGCGCCGACGCCGCTGTGGATGATCTGAATCTGAATGTTCTGCGTGGAGAGTCTCGTCAGTGCGTCCTGGATGGCATCGAGTGTACCCCTCGCATCACCCTTCAACACCACATTCAACGTCAGTCTCTCTATCTCTTCCATCTTGGCATACAGGTCTTCAAGGGTAACCCTGGGGCCCGCCATGGCCTCTTTCTCTCGCGCCTTCTCCTGTCTGAATCTGGAGAGTTCCCGTGCGTAGCTCTCTTCCGTCGTTGCCACAAAGGAATCACCTGCTTGGGGCACGTCCGAGAAACCAACGACCAGCACCGGGGTGGCCGGAGGCGCTTTCTGTATCCTCTTTCCCTTATCGTCGATCAGGGCGCGCACGCGACCGAAGATAGTCCCTGCCACAAATGGATCGTGGACGCTGAGCGTGCCTTCCCTGACTATGACGGTACCGATGGGCCCGTGTCCCTTATCGAGACCCGACTCAATAATAATGCCTTTGGCAAGCTTATCAGGATTTGCCTTGAGCTCGAGCATCTCGGCCTGAAGCAGGATCAGTTCCAGAAGCTCGTTGATTCCTGTCTTTTTCTTCGCAGAGATTTTTGCCATAAGGGTGGTCCCGCCCCATTCTTCCGGAACCAGACCATGTTCGGCAAGTTCTTTTATAACCCTCTCCGGGTTTGCATTCGGTTTGTCGATCTTGTTTATCGCCACGATAATGGGAACGTTGGCGGCTTTCGCATGGTTGATGGCTTCCACAGTCTGGGGCATCACCCCGTCATCCGCCGCCACCACCAGGACCACTATGTCAGTTACCTGTGCGCCGCGTGCCCGCATTGCAGTGAACGCTTCATGACCTGGAGTGTCGAGGAAAGCGATCTGCTTACCATTGACCTGCGCGAGGTAGGCGCCTATATGCTGCGTTATGCCCCCTGCTTCCCGTTCTGCAACATTGGTATTCCTGATGGTATCCAGGAGAAGTGTTTTTCCATGGTCGACGTGACCCATGATGGTAACAACCGGAGAGCGCGCCTTGAGGTTCTCCTTCTCCTCAGATTCCCTGGCCTCTGTTTCTCTCGCCTGGAATTCCTCCTCCATCGAGAGCACGCGTTCTACCTCAAAACCGAGTTCTGTCGCTACAAGAGATGCAGTTTCATGATCGATCGATTGGTTGATGCTGGACATCACGCCGAGAGAAAACAGTTTGCTCATGACGTCCTGGGCCTTGACGCTCAACCGTTTTGCCAGTTCTCCAACCTGGATCTGGTCAGCAATCCGCACTGCCTTTTTAACAATTCTCAGCTCGGGTCTCGCCTCTTCTTCAGCCCTCGCCTCCGCTCTTCCCCGCCTGTCCTTTCTGAAGGGGAGCGCCTTGCCACCGCGGCGCCTGAAGGCATACAGGTCCTCTTCGCGTATTACTACTTTGCGCTTGAGAAGCCCTTTCTTCTTAGTCGTGGTAGATTCCAGTTCCTCTTCTTCGATTTTCTTGAGGAGCCGTTCAGCTTTCTTGCGCTTCTTCTCTTCTTCCGGTTCTTCCTCAACCAGCTTGAATTCTTTTTCCAGATCCTGTTTGTATACCTCTTCCAGTGCCCTGGTAATCTCCTGCTTTTTTTCCTCGCCGATGGTTTCGATCTCTGGCTTGGCCGGTTCTTCCTTGGCGGCCTCTCCTGCAAGCCTTACGGGCTCCTCGACTTGGGCTTCAGCCTGGGCGGCTTGCGCCTGCACTTCTTGAGCGGCGGGAGCCTGCGCCGCAGTTGCAGGGGGAGGCGCTGTCTCTACTTCGACATTTGACGGCTCAGCCGTGCGTGCTTCCGCTGCTTCCTTCCTGATAGCGACCCTTCTCTTTGGTAGAGGCCTCGTGGCTGCGGCTTCTTCCAGCGGAGCCTTTGTTTCTTCTGCTGTTTCTACAGCAGCTTCTGGAGGCGGGGTCTGGACACGTCTTCTGATGACGGTCGATGCCACCCGCTTTTCTATGATCTTCTCGCCGCTTGCGCTTACCTTTTCCTTTGTGTCCTCGTGGATCTCTGCCGTACCGGCTTTTTCTTTCTCCTTGCCCTTGGCGCCGATATTCTTGAGCTTCGATAAGACCTGCTCGTCTTTCATCTTATCGGTGAGGGTAGTAATTCTTATCCTTGGCATGCTGCTAGACCTCCCTGTACTCCCTTGCTAACCCTCTGTCGGCGTCTGCGCGACTGTATCGGCAGTTCCTTTTACGTGGCCCTCCGCATGGCCTTCGGCATGCTCTGCAGCCTGCCCATCAGCCTGCTCTGCTTCTGCGGCCTCTTGAGGCTGAGCTTCCAGCGCTGCCTGCTCTGCCGCCTCTTTTTCCGATACTTCCGCCCACACTTTAGCGTTATCTATTATTGCTCTGCAGTCTTCGACCGATATGCTGGTAACTTTTGTGAGCTCTTCCGGTGCAAGACGGGCTATGTCTCGGCCATCTCTCAGGTATTCGTCGAAGAGCACCCGCGCCAGTATCTCATTGATTTTCAGGTTCTCCATCAGATCGTCTATAACCTTGCGAGAGGTTTTCTCCACCTCCGACTCGCTCTTTATGTCTATCTTCCAACCTGTCAAACGTGAAGCCAGTCTGACGTTCTGCCCCTTCTTTCCGATGGCGAGTGATAGCTGGTCATCGTTGACCACAATCTCCATCGAGGTATCTTCTTCGTTGATGTAAACTTTAGAGACACGGGCCGGTGCAAGTGCGTTGCAGGCGAACTTGGCGGCGTCTTTGCTCCACGGTATGATGTCTATCTTCTCCCCTCGCAATTCCTGAACTACTGCCTGCACGCGAGATCCCTTTACGCCGACGCAGGCTCCGATCGGATCGATGCTGGCATCTCCGCTGTTCACGGATATCTTGGCTCTCTCGCCCGGTTCTCTTGCAGCGCCTATCACCTTGATGATACCTTCCTGGATTTCGGGGACCTCGACCTCGAAGAGTCGTATCAGGAAATTAGGATGCGTCCTCGACAGGAGGATGGTGCAACCCTTCTGGTCTTTTTCCACCTCAAGCACGTACGCCTTGACCCTGTCCCGCCGTTTAAAATTCTCATTGGGTATTGTTTCCTTGAAGGGCAAGACTGCTTCAGTCTTGCCGAGGTTAACGACGTAGTGGTTTTTCTCCACTCGTTGTATCATGCCTGTCACGATCGTGCCTTTGCGATCCTTATACTCATTATAGATGACGTCGCTTTCCGCGTTTCTCACTTTCTGCATGATGACTTGCTTCGCGGTCTGCGCGGCTATTCGGCCGAGCTGTGAGGTGTCCATCTTGATGCCTATTGAATCGCCTATCATGCATTCGGGATCGACCTGCTTTGCATCTTCCAGGAGAATCTCCAAATCCGGATCTTCCACCTTCTCGGCAACAGTCTTGAATCGGAAAATCTCTATCTCGCCCATTTCTTCGTTATAGCGCGCTTCAAGCTCAAGATGATTGCCGAATTTTTTCTTGGAGGCTGAAAGCACTGCCTCTTCCAGCGTTTCTACGATAATCTCCTTGGGGATGCCCTTCTCTTTGCCCACCTGTTCGATCACGTAATTTAGGTCGAAATACATACTTTTGTACCTCTCACAGCTCGAATTCTAAATGTGCCTTCTTTATAGCACAGAAAGGAATATCATAGATATCCGCTCTTGTTTCGTTTTTTGCCCGGCTCGCAGTCATAATCTTCACACTTTCTTCACTCACCTCGCGTATCTCTCCCTCAAACTCGCTTCTCGAATCAATGAGTGACGAGGTGACTATTTTGCAGCGTTTGCCCTTGTAGCGTTCAAAATCACCTTTATTCTTCAGGGTACGAGTAAGCCCGGGCGACGATACTTCAAGCGTGTAGGGATGATCGATAATATCATCCACATCAAGAATTCGCTCCAGCTCCCTGCTCACCCGCTCGCAATCGCCTATTGTGACCCCGCCTTCTTTGTCTATATAAACGCGAAGCAACCATCGGCCGCCCGCCGGATGAAACTCAACTTCCACGAGTTCCAGAAGTTCGTCCCGCACTATAGGTTCCACAAGGTGCGTGACAGTCTCGATTATCTGCTGAATCTCAGCCATACCGCTATAGGGGCTCACGTCGCCCTCTCCATCAGCAGAGCTGCTGGAGCCTCCCCTTCTCGCTCGCTAAATAGATTTCTTACCGAAATCTATAACGGGGCTCACGTCACCGCCACCCACTTCGTGGGCACCCAGCCCGCAGAACTGCTGGAGCCTCCCCTTCTCGCGAGCTCTCGCTCGCTAAATAGATTTCTCATGGAAATCTACTGCCCTAAAACTAAAAAAAGCGGGTCGAGCCCACTTCCAGTGCTGTTACTATAGCATATAATCTGATGTATTTCAACAATTTTTCAGCTTAAATATCGTCCAGAACCTAGGTCCAGGGTCCAGAGGCCCTGTAGAGGAGAAAAGAAACGACAACCACCAGAGGAGGTGTTTCCTCGCGTAGAAGCCGGGGCTTTCACTGGCCAGTATCGGATCCCGTTAACTGGTCTCCAGGACCCGGGTTTTTCATGGCGTGGTATTGACTTTGCAAGCGGCAGACGGTAAATAAGAAATAAGGAAACGCCAGGGAGGGTGTATGCGTATTTCTGTTATTGGTGTTGGTTACGTTGGGCTCGTATCGGGTGTCTGCTTCGCAGAGGTCGGAAATAATGTCCTTTGCATGGACGTGGATCGGGAGAAAATAGAGCGCCTCAAGCGCGGTGAGATACCTATCTATGAACCCCATCTTGAGGAATTGGTCAAGAATAACATCAGGGAGGGGCGCCTTGAGTTTACGGACAGCATTGAGGAAGCCGTGCAGCACGGGCTCATCATCTTTGTCTGTGTTAATACCCCTCAGGATCATGACGGGTCAGCCGATCTGCAATACGTGTTGAAGGTTGCTTCCGGTATAGGGCAGTCTCTTGAGAAGTATCGCATTATAATTGTGAAGTCGACTGTGCCTGTTGGTACGTGCGAAAAGGTGAGAGACACAATCCGGCACGAACTGGAAAAGAGGGGCACGGAAGTTCCCTTCGATATCGCTTCAAATCCCGAGTTCTTGAAAGAAGGCGTTGCCGTGGATGACTGCATGAAGCCAGAAAGGGTAATCGTCGGTGTTGAAAACAGCAGAGTCGAAGAAATTCTGAGCGAGCTGTACGCGCCGTTTGTAAGAACAGGCGCACCTTTTCTTGTCATGGATCTCAGGTCAAGCGAGATGACGAAGTACGCGGCGAATGCAATGCTTGCAACTCGCATCTCCTTCATGAATCAGATGGCGAGTGTCTGTGAGAGGGTCGGTGCGGATGTCATGAAAATAATGCGAGGTATGGGCTCGGATTCAAGAATAGGACCGAAGTTCCTCTTTCCGGGCGTAGGCTTCGGCGGCTCCTGTTTTCCGAAAGACGTACGGGCGTTGATCAAGACATCCGAAGATGCCGGTTTTCATTTTTCAATCCTTTCAGAGGTCATGGAGGCGAATAACGCGCAGCGATTCAACTTCTTAAAAAGGATCCGCGCCTTCTACAATGAAAACGTCGCCGGAAAGAAACTGGCGGTTTGGGGCCTTGCTTTTAAACCTAACACGGATGATATGCGAGAAGCGCCGGCCATAGATGTGATAAAAGGGCTCACGAGCGGTGGGGCCGCGTGTCATGTGTACGATCCGAAGGCTTCAGAAAATGCGGCTAAGATTTTTGACGGTGACACATCAGTGGTCTTTGGTAGGAATCAGTATGAGGTGCTTGAAGGCGCGGAAGGTTTGATTCTGCTGACCGAGTGGCTCTCCTTCAGGGAGCCCGATTTTGACCGAATGAAGAATCTCATGAAAAGGCATGTCATCTTCGACGGACGGAACCAGTACAATCCCAAACTGGTCGCCGAGCGCGGCTTTAGCTACCTTTGCATAGGGCGACCCAATGTATAAGTACGGTCCCTACAAAGATTCTAAAAGGATTCTCGTAACCGGAGGGGCGGGTTTTATCGGTTCTCATCTCTGCGAGAGGCTTGTTAGCGACGGGCATGATGTAGTCTGCCTGGACAATTTTTTTACCGGCACCAAAAAGAATATCGCTCATCTTTTCAATCGCCCCAACTTTGAACTGATGACCCATGACATCACCGAGCCTGTCATGCTTGAGGTCGACTGGATATTCAACCTGGCATGTCCGGCAAGCCCTATCCACTACCAGTACAACCCCGTTAAAACGACGAAAGTGAACGTACTAGGGGCTCTCCACGTGCTTGGCCTTGCAAAGAGAGTCAGGGCACGAGTACTGCAGGCATCCACGAGCGAGGTGTATGGCGATCCCGATGTGCACCCTCAGCAGGAGGAGTACTGGGGGAACGTGAACCCCATTGGTAAACGAAGTTGCTACGATGAGGGAAAACGGCTGGCTGAGACGCTCTTCTTTGATTACCTGCGCCAGAACAAGGTGGATATCAAGGTCATTCGTATCTTTAATACCTACGGACCAAGAATGAGACCCGATGACGGCCGGGTGGTGAGTAATTTCATCATGCAGGCTTTGCGAGGCAAAGACATCACCGTCTATGGTCAGGGGTCACAGACCAGGTCCTTCTGTTACATAGATGACCTTATCGAAGGCATGATCCGCATGATGGATTACGAAACGGGCGAGCACGAAAGGGAAAGAGATTATACCAGGCCTTATCTCTCCGGTTTCCCCGGCCCCGTCAACCTTGGTAATCCTCACGAAGTGCAGGTGGTCGAATTAGCCGAGCGCATCGTCGACATGGTCGGCTCAGGCTCCAGGGTCGTTTTCGAGCAACTCCCCGAAGATGATCCCAGGAGAAGGTGCCCTGACATTTCAAAAGCCCGTCAGCACCTCGACTGGCAGCCCAAAGTTCCTCTGGAAGAGGGATTGCGGAAGACGATAGATTATTTCATATCAGCCGGTAAGTAGATTCCCGGTGCCGCCACTCCGCTTTTTTGTTGCCGGATGATCAGCGTGTTCCTAAAGCGGCCTTCGGGCCGCACTCCTCTGTTGGGGGCTCCATCTCCCCGCTTATTGTGGCTCCTGTTCTTACTGCCTCGTGGTCCCGTACCTGTATTTGTGGCTGAGTTCTTGACGCGGTTTCATGCGTTCTTCTTCCAAGCGCGTCCGCAAAGATGCTCAGAAAGATTGAGCCGGTGAGCACGGCGATCAGATAGGGGGTCGACGTTCCCCTGGAATGGATCAGCATTGCAGCGAGTCCGAAGAGTGCGGTGATCGACCAGAGCAGCAGCACACTTTTCCTGTGAGAGCACCCGGCCTTGAGGAGAAGGTGATGAAGGTGGTTGGTATCAGCCTTGAAAGGATTTTTTCCCGTAAAGAGCCGTAGCGCCATGACCCTTAGCGTGTCGAAGATTGGCACAAGGAGAAGGAGCACGGGTAACATTGGTTCAACGCGACAGCGCGCATCCTGTGTAAGCGTCACCGAGAAAAAAGCGAGGGAGAAACCGAGAAAGAGACTACCCGAGTCGCCCATGAACACATGGGCCTTGGCAAGCATGTTGTAACGCAGAAAGGCGCCTATTGCTCCGGCAAAGGCGACGCAGAGCCCCGCCAGTACCTGATTGCCTGATACGTAAGCGACGATGGCAATGAAAAGAGAGGCGATGAAGGAAATGCCCCCGGCAAGTCCATTCAGGCCGTCTATAAGGTTCATTGCGTTGGTGACGCCCACGATGCAAAGATACGTGAAAGGAATGGCGGCGGGGCCGAGACTGATCTGGCCGAAAGAGCCGTAAGTGCCGATGCTCCGCAAAACAACATCGCCGCCAAAAACAACGACCGACGTGGCTGCAAGGGTCGCAAACAGCTTTGCAGCGTAACCAAGCTGCTTCCAGTCGTCAATCGCGCCGACCAGTACAAGCAGGGAGGAGGCCGCCAGATACGAGATCAGGCGATTATCAAGGTTCATGAAAAAGAAGATGGGAAGTATGCCGATGAAAAATGCCAGACCGCCCCATCGAGGCGTCGGGTTGGTATGTACTCTCCTCTCGCCCGGGTGATCGATACAACCATATTTTCCCGCAAGCCGTATAATTGAAGGCATCATCAAAAGCGTGATCACCAGAGGAAATCCGAAGAATAATACCATGCGCCTCCCAACCGAAAAGACGTGTTCTGACATTCCAACGGCGGCCACTTCTTGCCCCTCATCGAGTGAATGGGGCATATGTCCGAAGGCCGCACCATACGGTTGAGCAAGAAGAATGCCGATCGCTATATGTATAAGTAATTGATAACACTAGTTAATTTTACCAATGGGTCTTTTGAAAGTGGTGAAAAAATTCAGCCCCGGCCGTTTTGTTCCTACGCCTTTCAATTGAATTGAAACTGGTACGCATATTGCACTGATTTGTTCAATGTTTTCCAGACTGATCATTGAATCTGCGGCATCTCGCAGCGTCTGTCGGGCCGCAGGAGGTGAACCGTGCCTTGCAGTCCCGGCATTCATTCAACTTATGCGGATAACGCTGGCCGAAGGGATACCATTTCAGTTCCGGGCCAGAGGTTCCAGCATGCACCCTTTCATTAAGGACGGGGATGAGATCACAGTCTCTCCAGTAAGAAATGGTTTGCCGGGCGTTGGTGATGTAGTGGCGTTTATTGGAAAGGGATCGGAAAGATTGCTGGTACACAGGATCATACACATCGATGGAGATTCTTACGGCATGAAGGGAGACGGCACAATAGGCGGCGGGGATAACCCGGTGACAGCAGCCGACATCCTAGGCATTGTCTCAAAAGTGCGACGAGACGGTAAGAAAATTCGTGGTGGCATAGGTACGGAGAAGTGGCTTATTGCCTGGTGTTCTCGAAGGGCGCTGTTAACCCCTGCAGTTCATGTTGCATCTCGGATCCTTCACGTAGTGCGCAGTGTGGCGCCGGTGGCGCATCAAAAAAGAGCGACTCTCAACAAACGATGTCCACGTGGTACAGGGAGGGAATAGGGTTGCACGTCTCTTTGATGAACATACAGAAAAGAGATGCTTACGCGGACCGGCTGCAGCGAAAGATGCTTCTTGAACGACGGCCTGTCAGCGGACAGATAGACCTGACCTATCGCTGCAACCTCAGGTGCGTGCACTGCTTCATCCCGAAAGAAAGAGATAAAGAGGAGCTAACCTTCGACGATGTAATCTCCATTATAAACAAGATCCACAAAGCAGGTTGTCTCTGGCTTTCTTTAAGCGGAGGCGAAGTGTTCCTGAGGGAAGATTCCCTGGATATCTACACCTATGCCCGCAAGAAAGGCTTCCTGATTACGATTCTGACGAACGGCACGCTGATCAACGAAAAAATAGCCGAGTATCTTGCGAATCTTCCGCCTCACTGCATTGACATCACACTCAACGGGATCACAGAAAGAGTCTATGAGGACGTGACGCAGGTAGAAGGAAGCTTTGCGAAGGTGATGAAAGCAATAAAGTTGCTCGCGGAGAGAAACATACCTCTAACACTCAAAGCTAACGGCATGAAGAGCAATGGCCATGAGATAGTGATGATAAAGCAATTTGCCGAGAGGGTGCTGGGGAAGAAGCGCTTCCGCTGCGATCTGGCGCTCTGCGCAGGTATTGACGGATCCAAAGAGCCCTGCAAACAAAGGCTTACTCCCGATGAGATAGTGTATATCCAGAATTCCGATGAGGATATGCTTGCTTGCTGCCGCGAGCAGTTTTCACGCCATAATGTCGATGCACCCTTAAGAGAAGGCTATCTCTTTCCGTGCGGCCTTTCCTCTTTTCACGTTGATCCTTATGGGAAGATGCGCCTGTGTCTCTTTGTGAAGGAGCCATGTGCTGATGTGGAAAGCGATGATTTTCTGCAAAGCTTCGCACGGCTCCAGGGCTATTTTCTGGGCCTGACGACAAAGGCTGCTACCAGGTGCCGGCACTGTGATATCCAGTACCTCTGCCGGCAATGTCCCGGAAGGGCACTCGCCGAAAACGGCGATATGGAACAGCCGATAGAATTCTTCTGCGAATTAGCACATCGGCAGGAAGAAACTAAAGGAGAACTCTTTAGCTCGCATGATTCAAACGCTCGACTATCATAATCTGCAATCGCGGTTATTTAAAAAAGCGGGGCGGAAGTTCTTCCCGATCAAGGCGATGGTTGAGCTTACGTATAGGTGCAATCTCAAGTGCCGCCACTGCTATGTGGCGCCCCAGACCTGTTACAGGGGACGCAAAGAACTGGATACCGGGCAGGTCTTCAATATCCTGGACCAGTTGACGCAAGCGGGATGCTTGAACATGGGTTTCACAGGGGGCGAGCCGTTCTTGCGTGAGGACATTTTTGAAATATTGGCACACGCAAAGAAGAAGGGGTTGAACATTGTAATTCTCACCAACGGGACGTTGATAACGCCTGACAAAGCCGATAGGCTGGAAAGACTCGGCCTAAATAAAATAGACATCTCCTTTCATACGGTGAATCGAGATACGTTCGATTGGTTTACTCAAAAAGCGGGGACATACAAGAAGGTTATGAATGCCATAGAGCTTCTGCGGGGAAGAGGGATTGACGTATATTTGAAAACCACCGCAATGACCATAAACAAGAGCGAGCTGGTAAAGATGAGGCACTTCGCGGTAGAGAAATTCGGAGCGCATTTCCGCCTGGGTTATGAAGTAAGCCCTGACTGGGATGGCCGAAAAGACGCTCTAGAATTTGCCCTCACTCCCGAAGAGATTCGCCATACAATTGAGGCTACGCAAGAAGATACGGAGCGGCAGGTCGAGACATCGGATGACTCAAAGAAGAAAAACCGAAAATCGGGAACAGCAATACAAAGAGTCTATCAGATACCGCACCATCGATTGTTTCGCTGCGGCGCAGGCAGAACAGAGGCAGTGATCGGCCCCTACGGAGACATTAGGCTCTGTCTGGATATACACGATCCCAAGTACAACATGTTGGAGATTGGCTTTTTTGCAATAATGAAAGGCTTTATCGCCACTCCGCCTCCACCTCCCATGTCTGCCTCTCCTGAAGACAAGATCGATGGCATCATCGACACCATCGATGAAGCTCTCGCGGGAGGAGACTGCGGCAAGGTTCACATGAAAGGGCTGGAACAGCTGCTCACCATGGCAGCTCATGCGGTAGAGAAGGGGAAGATCAAAAAGGCCTGTAACAAGCTTGACAATGCCTACGACCGTGTCAGCAAACGCCTGAAGTCCAAGAAAGCCTGTGTTGCGCAACTTGCCGCTGAGATACAAGATCAGATTCAGGATGTGATGGAAGACCTGGAGTGCAACCCACAAAGCTGCCGTCATTGACGGTAATAGAATAAATTCAGCAGGACGGATGCCCGCGTGTGCCGGCATCCGTCCTGCCATTACCGCAACCTGCCCATCGTCTCCTGCTTGTTTACTTTACCTGGAATATCCTCAGTGCCGATGCTTTATCGTCGGCAACGACCTGCTGGCATGCGACCAGAGAACGATAATACTCGTTGTTCTGGAACAGCTCCTGATGAGTACCTACGGCTGCTAAACGGCATCCGTTCAAGAGAAGAATCCGGTCTGAGTCCTGGATGGTGGAGAGCCGGTGTGCCACAACGAAGAGCGTCTTGTTGCGCACGAGCAAAGGGAGCGAGTGGAATATCGATTTCTCCGTGAGATTGTCGAGCGCGGAACTGGGCTCATCGAGAACCAGCAAGTCCGGACGCTTGACTAGCGCTCTCGCGATGGAGAGTCGCTGGCGCTGCCCTTCTGAAAGGCTGACGCCGTTCTGACCGATCTCCGTCTCGTAACCGGAGGAGAGACCAAGGATGAACTCGTGAATGTTGGCGGCTTCGGCAGCCTGGAATACTTCCTCGTCCTTCGCTTCAGGATTACCGTACTTCAGGTTATCAATGACAGTTCCCGTCAGAAGCAGCGTGCTCTGTGAAACGTAGCCAATACGGCGACGCAGCGCACTAACTTCAATATTATCTGCGGGAATCCCATCAAAATAGACTTCTCCTGAGGTCGGACGGTAAAAGCGGAGAAGCAGGCTGATAAGCGTTGTCTTGCCTACACCGCTGGGACCAACAACGGCGATGCGTTCCCCTGGTGCGACGCTAAACGAGATGTTTTGAAGAACGGGATTCTGCTCATCGTACGAGAAGGAGACATCTCTGAATTCGACATTGCCTTGCAGCTGATCTATGTATCGACCCGTGCCGGCGTTCTCCTCCGGGACCAGCTCAAAGAGCGCGGAGACACGTTCCAGAGAGGCTCTGGCGCCCTGGAGCCCCATGTTGGCTGACGCCAGGAACTGCGCCGGTCCAAACACGTATCCGAGATAGCTTTGAAAGGCGAAGAGGGAACCGAGCGTCCAGTGGCCCGTTATGACCCAATAAGCTCCGATCGCGAGCACCGAGAGGTTCACTACACTCGGCATGGAACCTATAGCAAGCCCGCCGATCGAGTTCACCGTAGACTGTTCGAGCGAAAGGTTGAAGATCCTGCGCACGCCTGAAATCACCGTCGAAACTGCCCGCTCCTCTGTCGAGAAAGCCTTGATGAGCGACGCCGACGACAGGCACTCCTGAAACCGGCTGTACACATTGGCCTGCTGTTCCATCATCCAATGGCTCATGACCCGCAGTCTGCCCGAGAAATAACGGATCATGAGAACGAGACCCGGAAGGACGAGTATGGCTGCGAGGGCGAGCCTCCATTCAAGCCAGACGAGGAAGCAGAGACCGCCGATAAATCTCAGAATATTTGTGATGATGTAGACAATGGTGCTCGAGAAGAACCACTGCAGGCCTCCCACGTCAGACGACAACCTGGACATGAGATACCCCGTTTCTTTGGTATCGAAGAACGCTTTCGGGAGACGCAACACGTGACCGAGTAAGCTCTCCTGAATGTCCATGGTCACGCTCTGCTCGAAACGAGCAACGTAGAATTGCTGCAACAGACCGCAGAGTTTTGAGCATCCGGAAATCGTAATCATCAGCAGAATTACGCCGGGCAGGAGCTTCAGTTGCCGCCCCGTCAGGACAGTATCCACGAAGTATCGTGAGATGAGAGGCTGCGGGAAGCTCAGGAGCGTACCGATAAGGATCAGCGCCGCACCGATGATGCCTTTGCGCCAGTGTTGAAGGACAAAAGGATAGATGTGCTTGAGATTCTTCCGGAGGTCGGTAGGTAGTTCCCCTTGGGCGGATATCTGGTCAACAGGTATCTTCCTTGAGAATCCCTGTTTAACGTACGAGAGCCATGTCTTCATGTGTCCCTATCTCTCAAAGAGGATGTGTATCGTGCGACATGGACGGGCCCATCGCTTGCAATGGTATTCCGGCCGGCAAATGTCCGTCACAGGTCCTGCACATGGCGTGCCACGTCTGAGGTGCTTCCGGTTCCTGGTACATAGATTGCAGCATACCGTTCGAAAGCGGGGCACACGTTCGAAACAGGGTGGTGCCTTGATGAGGGAGAACAGTCGCACTCCGGAGGTAACCTATGAATGTCATGCGAACGCCGAAATCGATGGACATTGACATAACGGACCGGTGCAACCTTCGCTGCAAATACTGCAGCCATTTCTCGAGCGCCGGGGATGTGGGCAGGGACATCCCCACAGAAGAGTGGCTCTCGTTCTTTGAGGAGTTGGGCCGGTGCGCTGTCATGGATGTGACGCTCTGCGGCGGTGAGCCTTTCATCAGAGAAGACCTGAGAGAGCTTATCCAGGGCATTGTCCGCAACCGAATGCGTTTCAAGATTCTGAGCAACGGCACATTGATCACCGACGAGATGGCTGCCTTTATCGCCTCAACGAGGCGCTGCGACAGCGTGCAAGTTTCCATCGACGGTTCAGTACCGATCACGCATGATGCCTGCCGGGGCAGGGGAAGTTTCCGGAAAGCAATGAACGGAATAAAACATCTTCAGCGTCATAATCTGCCCGTCACAGTGCGGGTGACGATCCATCGCAGGAACGTGCGGGACCTTGAAAATGTTGCGCGACTCCTGCTGGAAGAGGTAGGTCTTTCGGGGTTTTCTACCAACTCTGCTTCTCACCTCGGCCTGTGCCGGAAGAACGCCGGGATTGTTCAGCTCACAGCCGAGGAGCGTTGCCTTGCCATGGAAACGCTGCTGAGGCTGAACGCGAAGTATAACGGTCGTATCAGTGCTGCTGCCGGCCCGCTCGCGGAGGGGAGGGGTTGGCTGGAAATGGAGCAGGCCCGCAAGCAAGGGAGAGAGATGCCCGGCCGAGGCTTCCTCACCGGCTGCGGAGGACCGATGAACCAGATAGCAGTGCGAGCCGATGGAGCTATTACACCCTGTGCACAGATGCCTCATCTGGTGCTGGGCCGCATAAACCATGACGATCTTCGGGAGATATGGCAACACCATCCAGAACTGAAGCGGCTGAGAGAGCGACGATCCATCGCGCTCTCGAGCTTTGAATTTTGCCGGGGCTGCGAGTACATGAGCTACTGTACGGGGAGCTGCCCCGCTCTGGCCTACACGATGACGGGCAGCGCTTACCATCCTGCACCGGACGCCTGCCTCAGGAAATTCCTGGAAGAAGGTGGACGCCTGCCTGAAGACGCAGGCTGTGCGTGCTGCGCTTAAAGAATGTGAACACATCGTTCTGCCGTCCCGTGTAGTATGGTACAGGCAGAAGAAAAATTACGGGGGACTTCATGGAGCTAATAAAATCGATCACGCCGATTCCAGAACGGGAACCAGAAAAGGTAGAACAGACAAACCCCTCCCCGTCCTGCAGTTGTCAGCCGCGTTATGGTCTCAACTGCATCTACTTCTACCTCACCGAGGGTTGTAACCTCGCCTGCCGTCACTGCTGGATTGCTCCCAAGTTCCAGGGTGGAGGGAAAAGCTATCCGGCACTCCCTGTGGAACTTTTTGAATCGATACTTCAGCAGGCAAAACCTCTCGGCCTGACCAGCGTGAAATTAACGGGTGGTGAGCCGCTTATGCACCCGCAGATCATGGAACTGCTCGGGATCGTGCGCAGGGAGGATCTGGGTCTGACGGTCGAAACGAACGGTGTTCTGTGTACCCCCGAACTGGCTCAGGAGCTCAAATCGTGCAAGAACACGTTTGTATCGGTCAGTCTTGACGGAGCCGATGCCGAGACCCATGAGTGGATGCGCGGCGTTAACGGTTCGTTTGAAGCGGCGCTCTCGGGCATCCGCAACCTTGTCTCCGTGGGTTTCAGGCCACAGGTGATCATGAGTATTGTGCGCCGAAACAAAGACCAGATGGACGCAGTGGTGAGGCTTGCCGAGTCACTGGGTGCGGGCTCTGTCAAATTCAACCTTGTGCAGCCGACTGCTAGGGGTGAGAAGATGCATGAACAGGGAGAGGCACTGACAATTGACGAACTTGTAGAGCTGGGCGCGTGGACCGAAAAGAAGCTTTCTTTCTCAACCGGCCTCCGTCTGTTTTACAGCCATCCGGCTGCTTTCAAGCCGATGAGCAAGATGTTTGGTGATCAACAGGGCTGCGGCGTCTGCGGAATCCTGGGAATCCTCGGTGTACTTGCTAATGGTTCGTATGCGCTTTGCGGTATCGGCGAGACCGTCCCTGAGCTTGTCTTTGGTCACGCTTCTACCGACAGGCTGGAAGATGTCTGGCGCGACTCCTCCGTGCTCAATGAACTGCGCGACGGCTTGCCCCACGAGTTCGAGGGCATCTGCAAAGACTGTTTGATGAAGAGTATGTGTCTCGGGAGCTGTGTTGCCCAAAACTACTATCGGAGCAAGAATTTATGGGCAGCTTTCTGGTATTGTGAAGAGGCACAGAAAAGAGGGCTTTTCCCGCGAAGCCGCGCAGTCCTCGCCGACCGGGATTCAGGCAACGGTATCTGCCCTCCACCGCAAGGTTTTCAGGAGACGGCGCTTCGTGCGTGAAGGGCGGAACGAGTGAGACGGGCCCACGCGCTGATACGCTCAAGGGCTCGCGCTCCTTTTACCGCATATGAACCGATATAGCCTCCCCGGATGCGCCGCCAACGCTGTCCGCTCAACGCGTACGCGACATAACCCACGACCTGGTGTGGCTGCACAATCCGCGGATCAGCCCGTCTATTGTTATCCCCCTTTGTTCTGATGCCGCGTGCTTCGCAGGCTTTCACGCGGTGCACGACGCTGCAATTCTGCGAAAGACATGAGTAGAAAATCACGTCACCGCATCTGATCTTATTGCCGGCATATGGGATAACCTGAAGGATATCCCCGGGGTTAAAGAGAGGCTCCATGCTCGAGCCTTTGTAGGCGACGTAGGTGTGAGAGGATGCAGCCATCAGGCAATGAATGGACGCACGTAGCACCAGAGGCGAAACGCGAGAGGCGAGAGAAGACCCATCTTGGCCAGCATTCCCATCAACGAAAGGTCGGCGCTTCCGCCCTGAGAAGATGTTTTCCCGGAGCTTTTCACGCGAGGTGCACCTCCGGGCAGATTGACCATCATGCCGCTATTATTATTCGAATACGCGCAGTCATCGGTTGCCACAGTGGCTCTCCCTTTTTGTCGGACGCGAGATCAGCGGCCCGGGGTCTGCATCTCCACTATAAAAGGATCTAGATGAATCGTATCCATACTTGCTACGAAGCTTTGCTTTAGGGCTCTGTTAGTTTTCGGAGAAATTCGCCGGAAACTTTAGAGGTACTCAGTACTGAATAGGGATAGGTGTGCAGTAGGGAGGAGAGCTGCTGCGCGCTCTTCTAAAGATATAGCCGATTGTGTATAATCTGGGGCTATGACGGAGAGAGAAGAAAAATTAGCTCGGGAAGGATGGGAGCGAAGGTTTGTTGCGGCCGGGCCGAGACTCCAGGAGGCAGTCGATCTTTACCGGGAGATAGGCTTTGAGGTGCTTCTTGAACCGATGCCGGCCCAAGAAGAGCTGAAGGTTGGGGATTGCGAGGAGAGCGGCTGCACCGCGTGTTTTGACGTTGACAGGGATCGCTACAGGATCATCTATACCAGGGCTGAGCGGGACGCAGTCGGCTAAGGTTTTTTGAAAAGCTCATTCCAGAGCTTTTCGGCCTCCGCTTTGGCCGAGTTCTTCTGCGCCGGTTTTATGCCATTGACCGCGTATCGCCCGGCTTTCTCGCTGAAACGGAAGAAATCGCAATAGGTAGCTCTATCCTTTTCTTTGACCGGTTCAGCCTGGGACTCTTCGCACGAATTGGCTTTTGATTCGGAGAAAAAAGCGCAGTTCAGACAGACTCGAACATCGGAGCCGCAGTTCGGACACTCATCACGTCGCGAGACTTTCTCTATCTCAATCGTAGTGCCGCACTTGTAGCACCTCTTCATGCTTCCTCCGTCACCAGTTAGTCTGTAACCCGTAACTCGCAACACGTAACTCGTAACCCGTAACGTAAGCTGTCACAGTCTTCTCAGGAGTTCCCTCAGGTCAGTAATGACGTTTCCATTGCTCTCGCCGGAGGGGTTGTAATGGTAGCATTCAATCCCAAGGGAACCCGGCACCTGATAGTCGAAAATCTCATGGTCACCCACGTGCACAAGATCCTCTGGTGTAATACCGAGAGTGGCTGCAAGCCTGTGATAAAATCTCTTTTCTTTCTTTACCATGCCGAGGTCTGAGGTCGCTGATACCACATACTCGAAATGATCTGCAATGCCTGCCTGGGCGAGCTCCTTGTCCACAAATATGCGGGCAGCATTTGAAGCTATCACGAGCCTGTAGCGCTCTCTAAGCCTGCGGATCACCTCAAGGGCATGGGGCACCACCTCTATGTGCGCAGCGTACGCGTCCAGTAAGTCATGTGCTGATACCTGCAAACCGAATTTGGCGAGCCAGTAATCCACGTCATACCAGAGCAGGTTCGAGTCACCAATCTCTTCATACTCCCTGAGGATGATTCTCTGTGCTTCCTCGAATTGCACGCCATATTTTTCGGCGTATTTGCCCGGGATGCCGCGGTGCCATACCATATCGCCGAATTTCCCCTGAACGAGCGTCCCGTCAAGGTCGAAAGAGATCACCTTTTTCATGACTGCGTTACCATCTTGGCTTGTCGCGCCTCTCGGTACCGAAGGTCTCGATAAGGCCTACTTTCCAAAGATTCTGCTCCTTGAGCATCTTTAGCCGGGCGGGTTGATCTGCCTTCTTGAACTGCAGCACGATTTCTGCCTGGTGTTTG